>CAZVPQ010000058.1:6612-9394 GCA_964628675.1 uncultured Hyphomicrobiales bacterium
TAAGGATAAGGATAAGGATCAACATACCAAATAGCAATATTAAGTTCATATACAATAATCATTTACTCTTTTTTCAAAAGAAAAGGTATCCCCTTGGGGATACCTTTTCTTTTTTTATGATAAGAATAAAATTTCTTATACAATACCTTGAGCCATCATAGCATCTGCAACTTTCATAAATCCTGCAATATTTGCACCGGCAATATAATTACCTTTTGTGCTATATCTTTCAGCAGCAGCATAAGAAGAATCATGAATATCTTTCATAATTCTCTTAAGATGACCGTCAACTTCTTCGCGAGTCCAAGATAATCTCAATGAGTTTTGGCTCATTTCGAGACCGGAAACAGCAACACCACCGGCATTTGCGGCTTTGCCAGGACCAAACATAACGCCCTTTTCAACAAATAAATTAGCGGCTTCTAAAGTCGAAGGCATATTAGCACCTTCGGTAACTACTGTACAACCGTTTGCAATCAATGTTTTTGCATCGTTTTCATCTAATTCGTTTTGAGTTGCACAAGGCATAGCAACGTCAACTTTAACATTCCATACGCCACGACCTTCGTGATATTCACAACCGTATTTATCTGCGTATTCTTTAATTCTTCCACGTTTTACGTTTTTCAATTCCATAACAAAAGCTAATTTATCAGCTGTGATTCCGTCCATATCAATGATATATCCGCTTGAATCTGACAAAGTAACAACTTTACCACCAAGCTCGGTAACTTTTTCAGTTGCATATTGAGCAACATTACCTGAACCTGAAATAGCAACAGTTTTACCCTCAAAAGTTTGACCTTTAACAGCCATCATATTAGCGGCAAAATAAGTTGCACCGTAACCTGTAGCTTCAGGACGTATTAAAGATCCACCCCAGCTTAAGCCTTTACCTGTTAAAACACCTGTAAATTCATTTCTTAATTTTTTATATTGTCCGAATAAGAAACCTATTTCACGTCCACCAACACCAATATCACCAGCTGGAACGTCAGTATCAGGTCCAATATAGCGGAATAATTCGTTCATAAAGCTTTGACAAAATCTCATAACTTCATTATCGGATTTCCCTTTTGGGTCAAAATCGGAACCACCTTTTCCACCGCCCATAGGAAGTGTTGTTAAACTATTTTTAAGAACTTGTTCGAATGCTAAGAATTTTAAAATACCTAAATTTACACTTGGATGCAAACGTAAACCACCTTTATAAGGTCCGATTGCACTATTCATTTGGATTCTAAAACCGCGGTTTACTTGGACTTCGCCACTATCATCAACCCAAGGTACTCTAAACATCATAACTCTTTCCGGCTCAACTAATCTTTCAAGTATTTTTGCTTTTGCAAATTCCGGATGGTGTTTATCAACCAATGGAATTAATGAACTCATAACTTCTTCTACTGCTTGAATAAATTCCGGTTGAGATGGGTTTTTAGCTTTTAAAGCACCCATGAAATCTTCTAATCTCGACATAATAAACTCCTAAAAAAATTATAAATTAATTTGTTAAAAAACTATAAAAAGAACAATATTTCTATTTCTTTTTTATTTTCAATTCTAATCTACTAAAAAAAATAACATAAACAAAAAGAAATTTGTTATATTTGTAAAAATAGTATTGACGTTATGTAAACGTTTACGTAACAATATATTAATTTATTTGTTGAATTTATTAGAATTAACAATGGCAAACTATTCTATTATTAAGACTTGTCAATATTGTGGCAAAGAGTTTACGGCAAAACGAAAAGAAGCGAAGTTTTGTTCGGCTTCTTGCAGAACAAAAGCTTATCGGAAGCGGCACGGAATTCCCTTCCCCGATTTCTCTACTTTAGTGCAAACTAATATTCCGAGCGAAAAAGAAAATAAGCTTCTAATATTAAATAATGAACTTCAAAATCTGATTGAAAAAGAAAATGAATTACAAAAAGATTATCAAAATCTAAATAAAAAATATCTAAATGCTTTGGAAATATATAAAAACAATCAAAATAATTGGAGTCGTGAAAATACTAATCGTAGAAAAAAAGAATTAAGTGAAATTAATGCGATTTTACTTGATATCAGTTTAAAAAAGAAAAAAATTGTTAACAATATACAGAATTTACAAAAAGGCATTGATAGAGAATATCTCGAAAATAGACAATTAATTATGAGCGCCGACGAATTAAAAAAAATGAAATTTGATATTTTGAAATTCTCGGGTATTTGGGAAGAACTTTTAGGTCAACCACCCTCTAACTTTTTTATGATTATTTATGGTCAGGCAAAATCCGGAAAAACAACATTTTCTTTGAAGTTTGCAAATTATCTCAAAAATTTTGGCTCGGTAGTATATATTGCTGTTTACGAGCGTATTAGTTTTACTTTGCAAAGGAAATTAATTGATTATGACATTAGCGGTATCGATATAAGCCGCGCTAAAAATAAAGGTGAAATATCTTTTGTTGTAAACAAGGGGAAATATGATTTTGTTATTATTGATAGTGCTATTCAAGCTTCATTGAATATTGGTGATATTGAAGAGATGAAAGTGCAAAACCCCAATACTTCTTTTATTACTGTTTTTCAAGTTTCCGAGGCGGACAATATAAAATTAAGCGAAATATATAAACAAAGATGCGATATTCTTGTTAATATAAATAAAGGTGTTGCAACTTCCACAGGAATGAATATTCCGAAAAAGAAGTTTCAAATATTTGAAGAAAATTCGAAATAAATATATTATAATTTAATACTTCAATAAGTTTTGTAAACGTATATGTTTATTAATAAATAT
>CAZVPQ010000059.1:0-9357 GCA_964628675.1 uncultured Hyphomicrobiales bacterium
AAAATCCGGTGGAAAGCGAGAAATAAGTGGGAAGAAGACCTAATTGAGTTAGGTATTTTATCAATTGCTAAATCGTTTAGTCGTAAAAATATTAATATTGAGACATAACATAATGGATATAGAAGATAAAATAATACAAGGCATTGACGATTTCCCAACATTACCAACTATTTATACTCAGCTATCTGAAATTATGAGTAATCCAAATGCCGGAGCAAATGATGCCGCTAAAATTATTTCTTATGACCAAGCGGCTGTTTCTAAAATATTAAGATATTCGAATTCATCTATTTTCAGTTTTAAGAAAACAATTAATAGCGTTAGTGAGGCTATTTTCCATCTTGGTTTTACTGAAGTAAAAAACCTTATTTTTGCTATGTCTGTTATTAATTTATTTGAGTACAATAACAACAATAGTTCATTCAGCATTATTGATTTATGGAAACACTCAATTGCAGTAGGTATAATAACAAGAATTATCGGCAATGAGTCGCAAGTCCGCAATATAGAAAATTATTTTATAACAGGTATCTTGCATAATATCGGAAAAATGTTTTTAATCCAATATGTATTTAATGAATTTCGTGAAGCATATAAATTTGCTATTAAAAAAAATATTAGTTTAGTTGAAGCAGAAAATTTGATAATAGGTACGAATCATTATATTATTGGAGATATTGTCAGTAAAAAATGGCGAATCCCAATGGAGCTTAGAACGGCAATTAAATACTACAATGTGGGTTTAGTCGATGAAGAATTTGACCATTTAACAGCAAGTCTTCATTTAGCGAATATTGTAGCTCATATTATGGATTTAGGTAATCCCGGAGAAAGTTTTATTCCGCAACCTAATGAAAAGATTTGGGAACATTTAAATTTAGAAAAAAATATTTTTACATCATTGATGCAAAAAATAAATTCGGATTATCAAGCATCATTAGAATTATTTCATCTTTAAAAATTATGGAAAATTTTAATATTAATATTGAACAAATTGAAATTAATGATTTTATTAATCATTGCGATACGCTTATTTCTCAAAATTTGAATTCAAATTCGTTAATAAAATTTTTAGCACCTACTTTTGAATTGTTTTCATCATCATTTCAATTTGAATACTCTGCATTTTTTTTGATGGATAGTCGAACTTATAAGTTTGAATATAAGGATTCAACTGACGTTAAAAAACAAGATAAAATAATAGAAATATTTAATCATTCTATTGATTCAGGATATATAGCAGAAGTTATTGATAAAGAAAAATTAGTCATTATCCAGAATGGAATTGATAAAAATAGTTTTAATTCTTTAATAATTTTACCTGTTTTTAAACATCAGGGAGTATTAGGTATTTTCCTAATAGAATCAAAACAGAATGATTTTAACAACTTAATAATTGATAGAATTAATTTACTGTCAAAAATATTCGCTGCGAGATTGGAAATTTTTCTTATCAACACTGAAAACAAAAATATTTTATCCGTTATTGAGCAAAAAGTTGCTGTAAGAACTCTGAATCTTATAAATTCCAAAAGGGAATTGGAAATAGTTTTAAATGCTGTGCAAACTGCAATATTAGTTATTGAACCTGAGACAAATATTATCATACATGCTAATCCCGAGGCAATCAGATTAATCAGTGGAGATGAAAAAAACATTATTAATGAAGCTCCTTCTTTATTTCTTGAGCAAATTCCAATTGATGATAAAGTTATATTTTCAAGAAATTATGAATCGACTTTGACAAATCTAAATAAAGAAAAAATACCTATATTTAGGTCAACTTCTAAAATTAAATATGAAAAAGAATATATAATTATTGAGAGTTTTGTAGATATAACTCATATCAAGGATATAGAAAGAAAATTAAAATTAGCTAATGATCATTTGGAGCAAAAGGTTCAAGAACGTACCGAAGAGCTTAAAGAAATGGTTAATAAACTTAAAGTTGAAGTTGAAGAAAGAAAAAAAGCTGAAGCTGAAATCAAAAAGTTATTAGAAAAAGAAAAGGAAGTCAATGAAATCAAATCAAGATTTATTTCTTTAGTTTCTCACGAATTTAGAACACCTTTGACAATAATCAACACATCAGCTCAAATAGTCCAAAACTATCGAGATAAAATTTCAGTAGAAGAACAAAACCAATATATGAAAAGAATACAGAAAACAGTGCAACAAATGTCATCTTTGTTAGAAAATGTATTGTTTTTCAGTAAATCAGGTACTTTAGGATTAAAATATCAACCAAAAGAATTTAATATTGTCCGGTTTTCTGAAGGAGTCATAAATGATGTCAAACTCAGTTCCGGTAAAAACCAAGAAATAAAATTCCAATGTAATTTGGAAAATGAAAAAGTATTTATTGATAGTAGGTTATACAGATACATACTGATTAATATTTTATCTAATGCCATAAAATACTCAGATGAAAACACGAATATTGATATAAGCCTTAATTCCGAAAATCATCAAATAATTCTTTGTATAAAGGATTCCGGAATTGGAATACCTGATAATGAAAAAGATAAAATATTTGATGAATTTTACAGAGCAGAAAATGTAGGCAATATACCGGGTACAGGTTTAGGTCTGTCGGTTATATACACTTCTTTAAAAAGTATGGGTGGGAAAATCGAAGTTGATAGTAAAGAAAGCATAGGAAGTACATTTAAAATTACAATCCCAAATAATACGAAAGATATTTCATGAAAAAAATATTAGTTGTTGAGGACGAAACAAGTATTAGAGAAGATTTAAGAATGATTCTAAGTATTAACAATTATGAAGTGTTAAGTGCCGAAAATGGCAAAGAAGCTTTAGAAATTATTAAAAATACAATACCTGATTTAATTCTTTCGGATATAATGATGCCTGTTATGGATGGTTATGAGCTCCTTTCTGAAATACTAAAAAACAAATCCACAGCTGATACTCCTTTTTTGTTTTTGACAGCTAAAACAGACACGAGAGAACAAAGAGCGGGAATGGCTCTTGGTGCTGATGATTATATTACAAAACCCTTTCATTTGGAAGAATTATTGCAAGCTATTGATGCAAGATTAAAAAGAAAAGAAATAATTTCAGAAAAATTTGAAGAAACATTTGATGATTTAAGATCTGCTTTAAAATTTTCATTACCTCATGAGCTTAGAAATCCATTAAATATTATTAAGGGATTTACCGATATTTTAATAAGCGATTTGGAAATTTTAAAAAAGGACGAGATTATTGAAATGTTGTCTAATATTCAATCCGCAACAAAGAGATTGCATAATCTTTTTGAGAATTATATTTTCCTGTCGAATCTAACATTTCTGGAAAAAAATTCTAATGATTTAAAAAAAGCTCTTTCACAAAAAACATTTTCTTCGAAATTAATTATTGAAGAATTATATTATAAAATTTCTAAAATATATGATAGATCTAATGATGTAGAGTTAAATTTAGAGGATTCTTCAATTGCTATATCAGATCATTATTTCTCAAAATTAGTTTATGAAATAATGGATAATTGTTTTAAATTTTCTAAAAAAGGAGATAAGGTTCAAATCACTACTTCGAATATTAATGATTATCATAAAATAACTTTTGTTGATTTCGGTCGAGGTATGAAACAAGAACAATTATCACGCATAGGAGAATATATTCAATTTGAAAGGAAATTATATGAACAACAGGGGCTTGGTTTGGGACTCACATTATCTAAAAAACTAATTGAAATTCATAATGGAAAATTTAGCATAGAAAGTAAATTTGGTCATCATACAACAA
Source organism: uncultured Hyphomicrobiales bacterium (assembly GCA_964628675.1). Classification (GTDB taxonomy): domain Bacteria; phylum Bacteroidota; class Ignavibacteria; order Kapaibacteriales; family UBA2268; genus CAZVPQ01. The sequence goes on from CAZVPQ010000059.1 coordinate 3,772, forward strand.
TAACAATAGAATTACCAAGAGTAATAATTGGAAGTATTGAACAACTCAAAATAGATTAATGGACTGTCAAGCATTAATGCAGAACCACAATTGGTAATTTTGTGTATGTTTTATTTGTTTTAAACATCAAATAATATATACCCGAATTCAAATGATAACTATCCAATTCAATCTGATATTTTCCTTTATTTTGATATTGTCTTAAAATATTTTTAACTACAATTCCTTGATAATTATATAATCGAATATTGACAAAACCATTAGAATTAATTAAATAATTGATTTCCCCAATATTGGAAATTGGATTAGGTAATATAGACAGATTTATTTTATGATTATTTACATCTTCTACACCATTTACAAGATTATAATTTGATTTAAGTAAAACAAGTGAACTACTGTCTGCTACCAATATCTTTTGAAAATCTTTTGTTACTGTAAAATCTTTTATATCGGACAGCAAAGATTTATAAGAAGTAAACTTCCGTTTATATTTTAAACTGTATAGTTCTAAATTAGGGCTTTCATTCTCAGAAACAAATACGGATTGTGCATTATCTACTAATTTAACTTTGAAAAACTCTTTTTTATTTGAACTCGGTTTATAAGATGAAATTAATTCGCCTGTTTTAAAATCCCAAAGTTTAATAAATCCGTCAAAAGCCACAGTTGCAATTTTTTCACCATCATTGGAAAAATCAAAACCTCTGACATCATTTAAATGTTGTTCCTCACTTTGACCGAATTTACCAATAACTTCAAGAGTAGGAACAGCTAATTTCTCAATAGTTCTTCCAACATTTATTATAATATTTTTTGAATCGGGCGAAAATTCAACTTTTGTAATAACTTTTGCATCAACTTTGTCCGAAGTTTTAATTAATTCCGTAGTTTCTATATTCCATAAAGCAATGCTTCTATAAATTTTATTTTGCTGTTTAGAACGAAAAGTAGCGGCTAAATATTTACCGTCAGGCGAAACATCAATACTTTCGACCGAATTATAATTTTCGGAATTAGTAATTTCATAAACATTGTCCAGTACACCTGTTTTAAAATCCCATTTAATAATAATCGGAATAAAATCAGGGTTACTATCATCACCAGCACCGGAATAAATGAACTTGCCATCGGGAGAAATAGCCAAAGCTCTGATAATAGCATCACCCCCGTCGAAATTATTAAGTATTTCACTGGTTAAATCACGAGACTGTATGTATTTACCCGCTCCGTTAATAATCATTGTTTCATCAGAGGAAAATATTGCAGTATTAACAACACCAATATGAGACAATGTCCTTCTCCAAAGAAGTCGATCATCTTGGGAATACAAATTAGATACGATTAATAATAAAACTGTTGCAATTATAAAATAAATTTTCCTCATTTTTTTACTCCAAAGAAATAATATTATGAATTCAGTTAATTTTTAGAATAATGCTTTGCTTCTTCCTTTGTTATAATAAATTCGTTATTAACGATTAAATTATCATCTTCCTCAATCTGTTCTGCTCCGTCAGAAGGATTAATTCCCGAATCATCAATATCCTCATCAGACAAATCAAAAGTCATTTCGGAATTATCAGCCAAAGGATTATTACTCGAAGCAATTTCATCTATTTCCCTTAATTTTGGCAAATCATTTAAAGATACCAAGCCGAATACTTTTAAGAAAAAGTTTGTCGTTCCGTATAGCAATGGTTTACCTAATGCTTCTTTTCGACCAACAATTCTAATTAACTTTTTCTCAAGCAAAGAGTTCACGATTTCATTTGAATTCACACCTCTGATTTGTTCTATCTCAGGTTTTGAAACAGGTTGTTTATAGGCAATAATTGAAAGTGCCTCCAAAGAAGCTTGTGAAAATTTCCTTTTTTGCTTTACTTTAATAATACTTTGCAATAATCTTCCGTAAACCTCTCTTGTAGCGAATTGGTAACCATCGGCAATATTGATAATTTGATAGGGACGATTTGTATCTAAGAGGTCTTTATTTATTTCATTAATTAATTCTCGGAAATAATCGGGTGAGACATCAAATCTCTTCATTATTTCTTCTGCTAATGACAATTGTTTATTGTTTTCATCATTTTCCGTTTCATTAAAAATATTTGGGAAAGAAACACTTTTAGTTATCATTAAATCAAACATTGATTTTAATGAAAGAGCTTCTTCGGCAGAAAACAATAATACCTCTACAGATATTTTTTGTTCATCTCTTGATAAATTTAAAAATGGTGGTTTTATTTCCATAATTTTTCAATTCTAATAATTTCTAAACTAAAACATCAGATAATTTTTCTGAGATAATAATATCTTCAAATAATTTATCCTGCTTAATCATTATTATACTTTTTTTAATCAATTCAAGGAGAGCAAGAAAAAGCATTATCAAATTACTCTTTGATTCGCCTTGAACTAATTCAAAAAATTTAATTCGTTTTTGAACTTTTAATTTACTAATGATATATTCGGATTTTTCTTCAATAGTAACAGGATTTATATTGACTACATGTTCTTTTATCTCTTTATCAGCTTTATCAATTACTTGCTTAAAAGCTCTCAATAAATCAAATAGTGTTGAGTTTTCATAATAAACATCTTCCTCATCAATAGAATTATCATTATTTTCAAAAAGTGATTTATAATAAACATATCTTTGGGATTCCGACATTTCTTTGAATTCTTTTGATGCTTCTTTGTATTGAGTATATTCAATTAATCTTTGGACAAGTGCAGTCCTCGGGTCTTCGACTTCTCCCGTTTCTTCATCAATATTTTTCGGCAATAGCATTTGCAATTTGATATACATCAAAGTAGCGACCATTACTAGAAACTCTCCTGCCAATTCAATATCCAAATATTTCATCAATCTGATATATTTCAAATATTCTTCAGTAATTTTTGCAATTGGAATGTCATAAATATTCAATTCGTCTCTCTTTATAAAATAAAGGAGCAAATCAAATGGACCTTCAAAATTCGGTAATTTTATTTTATACATTCCAAAATCAAAAATATTTATTTAAATCATTTAAACAATTAATTTATGAATTATTATCATTAGGTTTTCCACAATTTATCCTAATTGTCATAAGGTTCGAAATAAACTCTGGAAACTCTATCTGAAATAGAAGTAGTAACTTCATAAGTTATAGTCCCTGCCCAAGAAGCGATTTCATCGGCTAATATTTCGTCATCTTTTTGTTTGCCGATAAGAACAACTTTATCGCCGGACTTAATATTATCATCGCCGCAATCGACCATACATTCGTCCATACAAATTGAACCGACAATATTATATCGCTTCCCATTAATTAAACATTGAGCTTTGTTTGTAAGAGTTTTAAAATAACCATCTCCATAACCAATAGGCACTGTCGCAATATTTGATGACTTTTTAGCAATGAACATTCTATCATAACCCACAGATTCGCCTGCCTCAATTCTGCGAACCAAAACGACTTGCGAAACTAACGAAAGAATAGGTTTCACTTTTAGTTTATGATTATTTTTATTATTTGGAGTATATCCGTAAAGAGCTAATCCCGGTCTTACCAAATTAAAATGTGATTCGGGTAAATTTTCGATAGCACCGGAATTTGCGGCGTGAATATATTCAAAATAAAAACCCGCATTATTTAGTTTTTCCAAAGTTTCATTGAAAAGTCTTAATTGCTTTTTGGCAAATTCAATATCATTCGGTGAAGTAGCAAAATGTGTAGATACTCCGATAATTTCGATATTCGGCAAATTGCCGTATTGCTGCATAAAGGACAGTGCATTACCCGCATTGATACCGTCTCTGTTCATTCCCGTATCAATATTGATATGTGCTTTAATCACAACATTTCTTTTCACTGCTTCTTCAGAAAGTGCCAATAAAAACTTTTCCGATGATATTAATGCTTGCAAATCATATTTACAATAAAATTGTGCATCTTCCGGAAATGACGGTATTAAAACAACAATGGGTTGTGTATCACCTGATTCTCTCAGCATAACACCCTCATTAACAAAAGCTACACCGAGAAATTCTATTCCGTCTAACCTTAATATCTGTGCCGTACCCAACAAACCGTGTCCATAAGCATTTGCCTTAACAATTGCCAATATTTTAGAATTCGGAGCTAATTCTTTAATCCGCTTTACGTTATAACGTAAATTCTTTTTATTTATATACGCTGTTGTTGCTCTCATTTAAACAAAAGTAAAATTATAAAATGAAAAATTACTGCATTCAAAATTAATCATTAATTACTAAACTTTATGAAATTTTTTTTCGGAATTATGATAGATTTAATATAAAGTTTATTTTATCTAATAGCATTAAATACAATTGCACTTGTAGCCGCTACATTGATTGAAGGAACATTTTTATTAATAGGAATATAAACAATCTTATCGCTTTTTTTTAGAATGCTATCTTTAATTCCTTTGCCTTCACTACCGAAAATAATTGCAATTTTTTCAGGAAATTGGAATTGATTAAGAGAAATTGCGCCGTCTGATATTTCAAGGGCAATTAAGCTATAATCAAATTTTGTTTTTAAGTCATTTAGAGTTTCCATTAGATTTTGAGATTGATAGTAATTAATATCAAACACAGTACCCATTGATACACGCACAGCACGTCTTAAAAATGGATTGCTTGTATCCTTATCATAAATTATTGAGTTAATACCAAATGCGACGGCATTGCGAATTATCGAACCTACATTTTCCGAATTAATTATTCCGTTCATCACAACAATAGGTGATTTTAAATCTTCCAAAGCTTTTTCTTCAGGTTGTTTGGCAATAGCCATTATTCCTTGATGGAGTTTGTAGCCAACAATTTTATTCATTAATTCCTTATCAGCATAGAATTGGAAATTATCTCCTACTCCTTTTGATTTTAACAATGCTGAATATTCATTGTAATAATCAGACAGAGCAAAAAACGAAATTATATCTAATTCACTTTCTAATAATTTTTTTGAAGTCTTCTCCCCTTCAACGACAAATACATTTTGGTCAATGTGAGATTTTGGAGTAAATCTTAAGTTTTGATAAAATGAAATTCTCGGATCATCTATATTTGTAATTTTTATCATAACATATTTGTAAAGGATAACGATGTTTGCCGCTACATTGTTAATGTTGAAATTATATAAAAAAGGGGCTGAAAACAGCCCCATTCATTATTTCAAGTATTATTTCTTTTTACTTGTCTTTTTTGGAGCAGTTTTTTTAACTGCTTTTTTAACTGTTGCCTTTTTTACAACTGCTTTCTTTGCAGCAGTAGATTTTGTTTTAGCTTTTGGTTTTGCAGGAACTTTATAACCGGGAGTTACGCGAGTAATTTTTTCGGCAACCGATTTGCCTTGCATCAACAACAAGAAGTAATCACGACTTCCGGCTTTAGAATCAGTCCCACTCAAATTAAATCCACCGAAAGGATGAACATCAACCAAAGCACCCGTGCATTTACGATTGAAATATAAATTACCTATGTGAAATTCTTTTCTTGCTCTATCTAATTTTTTACGATTCAATGAAAATACTCCACCTGTCAAACCATAAATAGTATTATTTGCAATTTTG
>CAZVPQ010000060.1:0-9305 GCA_964628675.1 uncultured Hyphomicrobiales bacterium
CAAGAAGAATGTTTGTCCGCTCTTATCAATCATCTTGGAAGAATATAATTCCCGAATATTTATCTTATATTTCGCCAAATGTGAAGATAATAAAACAGACTTTTGCTAATCCTTATGATATTAGTAAACCGATTAAAATTGAAGTAAAGTATGAAATTCCCGAATATGCTTTAATCACAAAAGATAAAATACTTTTTACTCCTTTGCTGGCAGTAAATCCGATTAATAATTATAGCACGAGTAGCGAATTATACACAAGTACAAATTTGGAAAAAAGAAAATTCGGTTTTAGAGAAAGATGTTCAAAGCTTGTGCAAGTCGAAGAAACAATTAATTTACCTAAATATAAAAAAGCAATAGAAATTCCAAAATTCCAAAAAGTCAACGGTGATGCTGCCGATTTCGATGCTCAATATGTTTTGAAGAAAAATAAATTGAAATTCACAATGACTCATAAGATGAAAAAACGGATTTATAAAGCAAGCGATTGGACTAATTTCAGAGAAGCTCTTTTGGAAAGAAAAAAATTAATGAAATCTAAAATTATTTTGGAAAAGTAGGAGTTGAAATATGAAAACAATTAACTTTAAAATATTAATTATTATCTTGATTCTTAGCTTTGTTAATATCGCTTTGGCTGAGAAAATCAGACCTGATGCAATTTATAAAGATATAAAATATGAGTACATCTTGAATAAAGACGGAAGTACAACATTTAATTATTCTTCAAAACTTATGTTGATTAGTTACTTTGCCGTGAATAGATTGTTCGGAGAAACTTTTATTACATACAATCCTGATTGGCAAACTTTGAAAGTAACGAAATCGACAACTATTATGGCTGATGGTACAATCGTTCGTTCGCCTGTTAATGCATATAATTTGATTCAACCGAGATTTGCTTCAAAAGCCGCACCCTATATGAATTTGCGTGAAATGGTAGTAACTCATACAGGTCTCGAAAGAAATTGTTTGATTGATATGGCATATAGTATCAATACGAAAAGAGGATTTTTGCCGGGATTAATGGATAAAATTATCATCGGTGCAAGAGAACCTATTGAAAATATGGAAATCGTTATCAAAGTTCCCAAAGGCACGAAATTAAATCTCTATATGGCAAACAATGGACCACAAGGCAAGACTTATTCATCAGGCGGATATGATACATATCTTTGGAAGATACAAAATATACCTCAAATTAGTGTTGAGTCAAGGCAACCGTCTTTTACGGATTTTCTGCCCGTTTTATATTTTAGCACTGCAAGTAATTCAGATGTTGTCAATCATATATTAGATAAAGAAAATTTATTTGTCCTGTCTGATAAAGCAAAAGGAATTGTAAAAGATTTAGTCAAAAATCAAGTTTCAGACATAGAAAAAGCAATGACTTTAAGGAATTATGTTTATAAAAACATAGGGGAAACTAACGGCAATTTAAAATATTTCGGTTATAAATGTTTGCCTGCAAAAGAAACTTTCGATAGAAATGTAGGGAATAAAATGGATAGGGCTGTTTTGCTGACTGCTATGTGCCGAGAAGCCGGTATTAATGCCAGTCTTGCCCTTTCATCTAATTATAGTTCAATCAAAGGCGAGTTGAATTTGCTCAATCAATTCGAGGATTGTCTTGTTTACTGCAATTTTGGTAAAAATCAAATGCCTCTTTTATTAGACCCTAATAATTGGCAAAATCAATTAATCCCCGATTATAAATTGGCAGTAGTTCTAAATAAAAAGAAACTTTCACTTATACCCGCAATTAAGCAAAATAATAGTTTGACTTTTTCTGCCGAGATGGAATTTAATATTGATAAATCAATTAAAGGTTTTGCTAATATTAGTTTGTCAGGCAATTATAAACACTCATTAGAAAATTCTTCAATTGAAAGTAGGATAAAGAGCATATTAGGATTATCAGATTATTCTGCAACAGTTAAAACAAATAATCTCGCAATAAATGATATTAACTCAGTTGCAAAAAGCGTAGAATTTAAATCAAGTAATAAAATCAAAAATGAAGGCGGAATTTATCAAATTGATTTCCCTTATAGTTCTTATGAAAGTAATTTTCATTTAGTGCCTAATAAAAGAACTACGCCGTATGAATTACATTCTACAATTAATGAGAATTTGAGAATAAATTTAAAAATTCCATCTGACTACGAATTAGCTTATACTTTTGACGAAATTAATATAAAAAATAAAATCGGAAGCATTCAAATAAAACTCAATCAAAATGCTGACGGGACGATTGATTTAATAAGAAAAATAGAAATAAATCATACATTAATTCAACCGCAAGATTATCACCTGCTCTATGATTTGATTGCTAAATGGGAGAGTAAGCATTATAAATCGGTGTTTGTTCGGAAGAAGTAATATTTCTTAATTAAATTTACATTCAATAAGTGTGCAAGGGGGCTTGCCCCCTTGCATTTACTTATTATAAATCACTTTACACATATTGTCTTTGCATTTACAAATTCTTTGATGCCTAATGCCGATAATTCTCTGCCGTAACCTGAATTTTTAATACCTCCGAAAGGTAATCTCGGGTCGGAACGAACGAAATCGTTTATTTGCACGGAACCGGTTTCCAACTTCTTTGCTATTTGTTCTGCTTTGTCAATGTCTTTTGAGAAAACAGCACCGCCTAAACCATATTTATGGTCGTTTGCCAATTCAATAGCTTCATTAACATCATCAAAAGATATTATTGATGCAACAGGTCCGAATATCTCTTCATCAAAGGCAGGCATACCTTTTTTTACATTAGATAAAATAGATAAAGGATAGAAAAAGCCTTTGCCATCGGGAATTTGGCAACCGAGTTCGGCAATAGCTCCGTTTTTTATACTTTCTTGCACTTGCCAATGCAAATATGTCCTTAAATCTTTTCTTGCAATCGGTCCCAAATCAACAGCAGATTCCAAAGGATTACCGACTTTGAAAGAAGACATTTTCTTTTTTAGTAAATTAATGAAATCATCTTTTATGTTTTTATGCACAATCATTCTTTTTGCGGCGATGCAACTTTGTCCCGAATTAATTATTCTACCCGTCAAACAAGCCGAAACACTTGGCTCCAAATCAGCATCTTCCAAAACAATATACGGGTCGCTACCGCCTAATTCAAGAACAGACTTTTTGATAACAGAACCTGCTATTTCTGCAACGCTTGCTCCTGCTCTTGCACTGCCGGTTAAAGTTACTGCTGAAATGTGATGATGTTCAATGACTTTTTTTATTACGGTTGGGACATTGTTTTGATGAATTAAAATATTAGTAAAAACATTTTCGGGAAATCCTGCTTCCAAGAATAGTTTTTCTATTTCTATTGATGTGCCGGCTGTATTCGGCGAATGTTTCAAAATCGCAGTATTGCCAGCCATTAAAGTAGGTGCGGCAAACCGTATAACTTGCCAAAAAGGGAAATTCCAAGGCATAATAGCTAATATAATTCCAATCGGTTCGTAACTAACATAGCTTTTAGTCATCTCGGTTTTGATGTGATAGTCTTTCAGTTGACTTTCAGCATTTTCCGCATAGTATTCGCAGACCCAAGCACATTTTTCGACTTCCCCTAAACCTTGCGACAATGGTTTGCCCATCTCAAGAGCCATTAGTTCGGCGTATTTGTTTTTGTTAGCTCTAAGCAATTTCGCAATATTCAACCAAAGTTCACTTTTTTTAGCAAAAGAAACATTTTTCCAATTACGAAAGGCAAGATGAGTTTTTTCGATTTTGTTTTCTATCTCTGCCCAAGTATGCTCAGCAATTGTATTAATAGTTTCTTCGGTTGAAGGATTAATAATTTTTATTTCCATAATAAATCTCCAAAAAGAGTAAATCATCTTTTATGTTTACAAAAATAATAAAGTGCTGGAAAATTCTGATGAATTAACGAAATAAAAATTTACTTTAATACTATTATCTTTTTTGTTATAAAAGCATTGCCAAAATTAATTTTTAAAATATATATGCCATTACTAAGATTTGATACATCGTAATTTATTTTGTAGTTGCCTTTTTTCTTTGTCCCGATATCCATGGTATTCTTAATGTTACCTAAAAGATCATAAACTGAGATTGTTATATTAGTACTCTTATTAATACCGAAATTAATAGCACCGTAACTATTTACTATATTTTGATTATCATCGTCAATATAATAGTCTGGGATTATTGATTCAGCAGTAAATTTAATAGGCACATCACAATCAGAAATTCCAATATGCTGCAAAGTGTCGCCCAAACCTGTTAGAGCGACCTTCATTGATAAACAATTAAAATAAATATTTAATGTGTCAATATCGGGAATACCAAAAGTTTCAATAGGTTGATAGCAAATAGATAAATTTTTGAATTCACCGGGATTAATAGTATATGGGAATTGGATTTGCGGTATTGAATAACGTATATTATTATTTAAGTAGGCGTTCTCAAAGACTATAGGAAAATTCCCGTAGTTATGGAATTGCAATGTGTCGCAATAAATAGAGCCTATTTTTTTTAATCCGTAGTCAATGATATTAGTTTGCGTTACAAATTGCGGGAAATCAATAGTGAATCCCGGAATTGTATCGTTATATACATTAGTATTTCCAATGGAATCCTCCACAAAAACAGTATAATATGCATCGTGATATGGATTAATCACATCGATATTTATCTCGCTAACATCAGAAGCAATATTTGTATAACTAACTTTGCAATTGGAAGTATCAGTAATTAGAATAGTTTTAATTCCCGTGTCAAAAGCTAAAGAATCGCTAATTAGAATATTGAATTTTTCTTTGCAGAGATCCGATGATACAGTTATTTTCGGTATTTCTCTATCGGTTATAAAAATCAAATTCAAAGCTAATATTTCGCGATTGCCACAAGCATCATAAATGATTAAAGTATCTGTTATTGTAGTATCTTTATCGAATTCAAAGCAAATTTCAAAAGGGATTTTTTCTTTTGACTTAATATTGAAAGGAGCTTGTAAATTTATCTGCAGATTGCTATTATGTTTCAATAATAAACTATTGATTGTATGGTCAAAATTACCGTAATTTTCCAAAGTGAACATTTCACAATATTTTGTATTAACCCTATACATTTTTTGAAAATTAATAATATTTGTATCGGAAAATTGATTTTCGAGTGCAATAGTGAAACCCGGGATTTGATAAAATTTAATCGTTCCCAAACCTAATGAATCTATTGCAGTAATAACAAAATACCCATCATCATATTTATCAATTAAGCTTGCTGAAAATCTAACGGAATCAAAAGGCGGTGTAAATTTCTCAATATCAATTTTAGTATTATAACTTGAATCAGCAGGAGCGACAACACTCATTATTTTTGAGTCATATCTTGTTGTATCATAAAAAGTTCCACCTATATTAAAACAAGTATCATAATCAACAATTGATGGTGGTTGAGTATCTAATATTTTCAGCATCATTCCTCCGGTATAACCATAGGAATTGGCACGTCCATAACCATAAACATAAACACCGATTTTACTTGGAGAAGATATAGTATGGGCTCCTTCTGAAACTTCAACATTAGCATAAGAATAGCTCGAAGTATTAATCTTGTTAAATAAAATTGCAGATATGGGATTACCATCAATATTTATTTTGTTTTTGGTTGAATCAATTGCAACAATGGCAATATAATGTTCTTGATAAACCGGCGATGGGCTTCCCGAAGTTTGATTTTCATAAGCTTGTGTATTGATAACACTATAATTAGTCATAAATTGTTCTTTTGGCGGAACAATCATCATAAAAGGGTCACCTAATCTATTGCTTTGAGATTCTTGCGATGTTTTTTTGAATTCTGCAACTAATATTGGACCCGTAGCTTCAATATTCAAAGCTGAACGAATTTCATCTTCAATTACTTGACCGCGATCTAAAACAACAAATAAATTACCATTTACATATACTTCCGTATTATCTAATGCCGCTATTATCCTGTATAAATCAGAACCAAGACTTGATTGATTTTGGGGTTGTTTATAAGGTATAACAAAAGCGTTCTTACCCCATTTATCAACAGACAAAATTTCTTCAATAACACAATCTCTTGAAGTAAGACTGGAAATTTCAACAGGAATTGTCGCTCTTTGTTGCCCTGCAAAGATAGCAATGGGCTTATCAGATAAAACTTCACTACCACTTAAATCTGTAAACTTACTGTTAGTATTAATTTTGGCTTGAACCAAATAAACTTCTCCTTGATTCAAAGTTATTGTATGCCTCGTCAAACCGTTTACATGAGTAGGTTGAGATGGATTAATAGTAACTTTTGTATTATCTTCAGATGCAACAATAAGAAATTGCGAAGGAGTGCTACTTTCCGTTTCCACAAAGTCATTACGATAATTATTATATCCAGCCCCATCACTTTTATAAGTCAATACCAGGTATTCTTTGCCTAAAACATCAGTTGGTAATACCAAGAAAGCATCACTTGTAGTTACTGCCTGACTATGAGCATAAACCGTTACTTCGTTGTCGGTCATAACATGAAAAGAATTTCTTCCAACTTTTTCCGATTGGTTTTTCACATAAGTTGAATTTTCTATATCCCCACTTAAATTGTAACCAAAAACTTCAAAATCCCAATAGCTAACTTTGAAAGTATAAATATCTTTAGGGTCATTGATTTGGAAATTTGTAGAAAATGATTGTCCGTTTCGATTAGTATATTCAATAACACCTTTCGTCGATTCTTCGGCTACGATAAATATATATAATGAATCGCCAAAACGCAGTTTAGAATAATTGCTATTATAATTATTATGATAATTGGGCAAATAGGCAAGCCAGAAATCCGTACCTTTTGTATCAAATTGTTTTTGAGCGAATATTTGCCCAAATGATATAAAAAATGTTAATATCAAAAAGAATAAAAATCCTAATTTTAATTTTCTGAATAAAGTTATTTTCGACATAATTCTTACTTTATTAATGTTATTTAATATAATGACTGAAATTTATAAAAAATATTATTATAATTTAGCAATTTTAATTTATATTTATCGTTAAGATAAATTTTAATTTGAGATAAAAGTTTTGAAAAAGTTAACACATTCGGAAATTTTGGAAGAACGTTTAACCGTTGAGCAAGCTCTCGAGGTTGAACGCAATCCTATTTATTTGATACTTGCGAATATCAGAAGTTTGTACAATGTTGGTTCTATATTTAGGACCTCTGATGCCGCTTTAGTATCAGAACTTGTTATGTGCGGTTTTACACCCCACCCACCACGAAAAGAAATAGAAAAAACAGCACTTGGCTCGGTTGATTCGGTTCCTTGGCGATACGAAAAGGATATTTTCAAAGCTATTGATTCATTCAAAGAGCGAAAAATTAAAATATTTGCTTTAGAGCAAACTGACAAAAAAAGAAATTATGATTCTTTAAAAAAAGAAGAATTCCCTTTATGCATTGTTGTTGGCAACGAACTCACGGGTTTGGACGACGAAGTCATCAAAGCCTGCGACGATGCAATCGAAATACCAATGAACGGTGTCAAGCATTCACTCAATGTCAGTGTTGCTACAGGAATTTCATTATTCGAAACAATTCGAAAATGGAAATCCTTTATTTAATAATAACACATAAACTTGAATTTTGTTACAAAAATTATAAAAATAAATGAAAATAAAGTTAGCTATACCTAAAAACAAGGTCTTTGACAGACTAATTAAAAATGTTGAAAATTCCGGATTAGAGAACGAATTAATAGTTTATCGAGTTGAAGAAACTCAGTGCTTTGAATTACTTAATAATCATAGAGTTGATATTGCTTTTTTATCTCCATTGGCTTATGGTTTTGGCGTTGGAAAATCTGACTTTCAAATTATACCCGGTCCCGCTCTAATTAGCAATGGCTATACTAAATTAGCTTCAATTTTTTTTAAAAAGGGTTCCGAATCTATTAAAAAAGTTGCTTCAACTAATCCCGACGATTTTTTAACAGTAATAGGCTCAATTATTCTTGCTGAAAAATTTGATATCCATATCAACTTGGAGAAATCGGATTTATCAAAAGAAGAAATTTTGAAGGATTTTGATGCGGCGATTTTACCCGAGGCGAGTTTGATTAATGATAATGCATTAGATATTGGTGAAGAGTGGTTTGATACTTTTGAGTTGCCATTACCACTGGGTTTCTGGGTTTGCCGTGCCAATGAATTTGATGATAAAATCATTGATTTAATTCATAGAATTGCTATTGATGATATTAAAAGAGAATCTCATATTCGTGAAGATGAAAATATAAAAGATAAATATTATCCTCGTAATGGCAAATTGGTTTGGTATTGGACAGAAGATATAAAAGAAGCATTGGAACAGGTTTTGCATTTTTTGTATTTTCATCAATATATTGACGAGATACCTGACGTAAAGATTTTCGGTTCCAATGATGAAGAGGAAAAAGAAATCAAGAAATAATATCTGAATTGAATGAAAAACCATTTTGCACTCTATACCGAGCTAATCCTATTTAGGAAACTTAACTCAGCGACTTTGCTCGGAATGATTTTTGTTTATTTTTATGATTTCATTATTCATGAAATTTATCATATAATTCAATGATAGAAGACGCCAATTTTTTCCAAGAGTTTTCAGATTTAAACTTCTTAATATTTTTTACAAATCCATCTTTTTTATTTTCTTCAAATTATTGTTGAATTGCATCAGAAGTCATTTTGATGTCTGGTTTTTGTATGATAATTCCCGTGTTAAAAGGTTCAATCATTTCTTTCAGACCTCCGACATCAGTTGCTATCATAGGCAAATCAAAATGAAATGAAATTCCTACAATACCGCTTTGAGTAGCTGATTTATATGGTTGAACGCAAACATCTGCCGCAGAAAAAAACAATGGCACTTCATCATCATTGATATATCTAATAAACAAACTAACCCTATTTTTCAAGTTCAAATCTTTTATTATTTTATCGTACTCCTTAAAATCGCCATAGACTTCACCGGCAATAATCAAATGATAATCCTCAGGTAAAATTGATAGTGCTTTTAGCAATATATCCAATCCCTTGTAGCTTCTGATAAATCCGAAAAACAATAATAATTTTTTATCCTTTGGCAATCGGAGTCTTTTTTTGGCTTCATCAGAATTAACTTTGCTTCCGAAATGGTCGTAGAGAGGATGCTGTTGTAATTTGAAATATGCGTTTGGTTTCAACGATAACAAAGCTTTTTTGACTGATTCGCTCATCACAATAAAAGCATCATTTCTTTTAAGAAAATATTTAGTGAGTGCAATA
>CAZVPQ010000061.1:0-9199 GCA_964628675.1 uncultured Hyphomicrobiales bacterium
AATTTTATATATTACTTGTGCTTTTTATAGTTTTATATGTTAAAAAAAAGGTGGTAGATGGCTTATAAAATTATTATAATTCGTACCGGTTATGTCGGTTTAGTTACAGGGACTTGCTTTGCAGATACGGGAAATAATGTTACTTGCGTTGATATTGACGAGAAGAAAATAAATAAACTGAACCAAGGTACTCCTACTATTTTTGAACCAGGTCTTGAGCGACTATTAAAAACTAATGTAAAAGAAGGCAGGTTACATTTCACTACTAATATTGAAAATGCTGTCAAAGACAGTTTGCTAATATTTCTTTGTTTGCCTACTCCTCCAAATGAAGACGGTTCTGCCGATTTACACCACGTTACAAAAGTTGCCGAGCAAATTGCAGGTATTCTAAAAAATACTGATTTTGAAGAACCTAAGATTATTATCAATAAAAGTACTGTTCCATTTGGTACCGCTGAAAAAGTTCGAGAGATATTTGCTAATAATTTGAATCAAGACCAATTTGAAATTGCAAGCAATCCTGAATTTTTAAGAGAAGGATTTGCTATTGAAGACACTTTAAAACCCGAAAGAATTGTTATAGGCACGTCAAGTGATTATGTTAAAGATATTATGACGGATTTATACCAGCCTTTTGTTAGAACAGGCAACCCGATTTTACTTATGGACGAAAAAAGTGCCGAAGTAACTAAATATGCCGCTAATTCTTTTCTTGCCACTAAAATTTCATTTATGAACGACTTGGCTAATTATTGCGAAAAAGTCGGTGCCGACATTGAGAAAATCAGACTTGGTATTGGTACTGACAGCAGAATTGGTAAAAGATTTTTATTTGCAGGCATTGGCTACGGAGGTTCTTGTTTCCCAAAAGATGTCAGAGCCTTGCTTTTTTCTTCTAAACAAGAAGATTCGGAACTTTCAATCGTAAAAGCCGCTTATGAAGTTAATTTAAGACAAATAGAAAAGTTTACAGATAAAATCATTAACAGATTTGATAACAAAATTGAAGGCAAAAAGTTTGCTTTATGGGGTTTGGCTTTTAAACATAATACCGATGACACTCGCGAAGCACCTGCTTTCAGAATAATTGACATTCTTCTCGAAAAAGGAGCTGACATCTCGGCTTATGACCCCGAAGCAATGGAAAATACAAAACTTAGGTTTGGAGATAAAATTCATTATTCCGATACAATGTATCAGACACTTGAAAACGCCGATGCCTTAATTATTGCTACTGAATGGAATGTTTTCAGAAGTCCGGATTTTGACAAATTGAAATCTTTAATGAAAAACACCGTTATTTTTGACGGTCGGAATTTATACGATATGGAAGAAATGAAGCAACTCCAAATCGAATATCATTGTGTTGGTAGAAAAGATATTAATTCCTTATAGTAAATAAAATTAACCATTGCAGAATAATCACCAAAGAATTGTTTAATTATTTGCAGATTAAACAAATTCTATTTAATTATTCTTTTAGTTCTAAATAATTCATACTATTCTTAACTCTATATTTACCAATAGTATTATAATTTAACGAGAATTAATATATATGCAATATTCTCTGCTCGGCAACAGCTAACTATATGTAATATAAAGAGTATAACTATTGTTATAGATGTTTTCATAACATTAAAATTGGCACGATTTTTTAAATTATTTAAACTTTAAAATTATATTGTCGATTATTATTTATATAAAAATAATTAACAAAATAAAAAGTCTTTGGATATATATCTAAAGAGACAGCAAATATTATGGCAAAAGAAAAAAAAGAAGAAGCTCAGGAAGAAAAACAAGTCCCCGAAAAGCCGAAAAAGAAAAGCGGTGGGGGTGGTGATATTAACCTTGTAACTTTGATGGGAATAATAGGTGGCTCTGTTGTTCTTATGGTTACTTTGTTGTATTTTGTTCTTCAATTCCTAATAATACCTGAATTTAAAAATATGAATTCCGGTGGCGGAAATAATTCGGAAGGAAATAGTGAAGCTGTTACTCACGTCGAAGAATCGAAAAGCCAAGCTGAACATGCAAAATTTGATTTTAAAAAAGAAGAATTACTCTTCCCTGATGAAGGGATTCACCTTATGGAAACTGGGAAAATTATAACAAATCCAAAAGGTTCTACAAAATTTGCTGTTGCTAATTGTGCTTTGGAATATAGAATAAGTAGTGAAGACGAAAGGTTCCCTAAGGGCGAAGGTGAAGGTGGAGGTGAAATTGACCCAAGTACAAATTCCATTCTAAAAAAAGTTCTTATCAGATCGCAAGGGAAATTAAACGGTTTACTTGGTTCATTCAATATGGATCAAATACAAAATTTGGGTGCGGATTCCTTAAAAATTATTTTTAAAAGAGATTTGAAACCTATTTTTAAGAAAGAAAATTTGTACCTTAGAGACGTTATCATAACTCAGTTTTTAATTCAATAATTATGTAGAATTTTATGTCTGATGTATTATCACAAAATGAGATAGATAGTCTGCTGTCTGAAATGACAACAGGAACTGTTGATGTGAATGATGTCATTTCCGGAAGGAAAATTGATCAATCCGAAATATCCAATTATGATTTCCGAAGACCTAATAGAATATCAAAAAATCAAGTTAGAACACTGCAAACAGTTCATGAAAGTTTCGCTGAAGTTTTTGGATATTTTTTAGTATCCAAACTACAAACAGTTGTTTCAATTACCGTAACATCAGTTGACCAATTATTCTATTCGGAATTTATTTTGTCGGTATCAAATCCAAGTTGTCTTTATGTATTTGAAATTGAAGGAACTGATGGCAGCGGAATATTAGAAATTAGCCCTCAGCTTGCTTTGACTGTGATGGAAAGACTTTTGGGAGGTAGCGCTGAAGTTCAGGCTAAACCACGTTCAATAACGCCAATTGAACAAGCTGTAATTCGAGGTGTTGTTGAGCATGCGTTATTTGATTTAAGAAATGCTTGGAGATCAATCGCCGATTTGAGTTTTAAATACCAACGTCTTGAAATGGAAGCCGATTTTGTACAAGTAGCTCCATCGTCTGAAATTGTCGTTGTAATATCATTCGATGTTAACATCGGAGTTCATACGTATTTAATGAATTTATGTTTCCCGACTTTTGCTCTCGAAGAAGTACTGGCAAGATTAAATCGTCAACAAGTTACAACAACAGCTTTAAAAATTGGACCTGATAGAGTTAAAGAAAATATGAAGCTTATTCACAACCAGATGTCTTCTACATTTTTACCTGTGGTTGCTGAATTAGGTAAAGCTTCAATTACCGTCAAAGAATTACTGGAATTAAAATCCGGTGATGTCTTAAAACTTAATAAAAGAATTAATGAAGAAATTGAAGTTTTAATTAGAGGAAAAAGAAAATTAGCCGGCAGACCCGGTACAGTTGAAGGCAAAAAAGCTGTTAGAATTACACGACCTTTAACTGATGATGATTTATTTGATGAAGATATTAGTTATAAACCGGAGGATTAAATATTATGTCAATGACCCAAGAAGAAATTGATGCTCTAATTAGTAGTGGAGGATTAGAAGAAGATGCCAAGAGTGATGAAGATTTAGGTGGCGATGCTAGTGTCGAAACGGGTAGTCCCGAATTTCCCGAAATTGGATTTTCCGGTGACGACAACACTTTGTTATCTCCGGTAGATCCTAAACTGGAATTGCTCTATGATTTACAATTACCAATTTCTATTGAACTTGGTAGAACAAATATGTTGATAAGAGAAATCTTGAGACTCGGCAGAGGTTCTGTTATTGAATTTGACAAACTTGTTAGCGAACCCGTTGATATATTAATCAATGGTAAGAAAGTTGCAGAAGGTGAAGTTGTTGTTATTGATAAGCATTTCGGTATCAGAATCACAACACTGATTAATCCTTCAGATAGAATGAGAGCTATTAAAAAATAAGGTGTAGTATGTTACAAGATCCAATAGTAAATACTTTTTTTTCATTGGCTTTAATTGTTGCTGTCTTAGTAATAGCTTTGTTGTTGGTTAAAAAATTTGCCATTAAAGCGAAAAAAATTAAGTCGGGCAATTTAGGGCTGGAGGTTATTTCAAAAATTTCCCTGCAACCAAAAAATAATTTATATATTATTAGAGTTGGGAATAGAAAACTGCTAATTGGCGCGAATGAACATCATATTTCCGCAATAGCGGATTTATCAACAGCTAATAGAAAACAAAGCGCTACAAAGCAAAACGGATTTGTTCAAAACGATATAGATGTAAAAAAAGAATTTGAAAAAAAAGTTGCAAGCGATTTACAAAAAAGTGCAGACAAGTTATCTTTCAAAGCTTTCTTGAATTCAGCTTTTAGAAAATCAGAATAAATTATCTTTTTCTTTTCAAATTATAATTAATACCATTTGATTCGATTATATTCAATTGCATTAAATCTTCCGAAAATTTGTATTTATACTGCGTGCTGTCTATTATTATAAAATTAGAATCTTTCAATTTATAAGTATATTTTCTTTTAGCGAGATAATTATTAACATTGTTTTCGATTTTTATTTTCTGATTATTTTCAAAAGTTGTTTGATAAAACTTAGATGTGTTGTTGCTTACCCATTTACCTAAAAACAGATCTTGTTTTCTTGCTTTACGATAGAAATCAATATCTTTAGTACCTAATTCATCAATACGAGACAATTCCAAGATATTATCATCAAGTTGTTTGATAAAGTATTTTTTCGCTTCGCCTTTATTGTCTGAAATAATTAACCTGCCCTGTATGATTTGGTAATTTAATTTATCATTTAAATTATTATAATTAATAAATTCACCATTTCTTTTAAATTTAACGATATAACTTGGTTTTGATTTTTTATATCTAACCCAATATTGTGTCGTTAATGTTTCTTCTTGTTTTGAGCAAGACCCAAGAACAATAAATAATAGTAATATTAAGCTGACCGGAACTTTCAAATTACTCATAATTTATCCTCAATCAATAGGCGTTCAATTAATAATAAATATTAAAATATGGAATTATCTTTTAAATAAAAAATATTGTAGTAATTATTTACTTAAAAATTTATAATAATTTTTTAAAATTTTATTATATTGCAATAGGTGATGGATAGTATAGGAAAAAACTATTAAGATTGAGATTAATGATAATGTAATAAAATATTTTTATTGTTTAATTTAAAGGAGGTATAGTTTTCAACGAACCGGAAGAAAATGAAATTTTAAACAACGGGATTCAAATAAATTTAGACATCGAACATGTATCTTTGAATGGGAGAGTCCTGATATTAAATCAAAGTTTTGAACCTTTAAGTATTTGTTCTGTGAAAAAAGCAGTTTTATTGCTATACTTAACAAAAGCTGAAATTATTTCACAAAATAAAAATAATCAAATTAGATCAGTTAATTACTCAATGCCATTCCCTAGTATAATCAGGTTGTTGAATTATATTAGGATTCCTTTTAAGCAAGTAGTACTTTCAAGAAAGAATATCCATTATAGAGATAACTTTACATGTCAATATTGCGGTACCAAAACAAAAAATTTAACTATTGATCATATAATACCGAAATCTCGAGGTGGTGATGATTCTTGGGAAAATTTAGTTAGTGCTTGCAAAAAATGCAATAATGAAAAAGGCAATAGGACGCCCGAAGAAGCATCAATGAAATTGCTTACTAAGCCAAGGAAACCAAATCAAATAATATTTATTCAGCAATTTATTAATAAAAACAATGAAGATTGGAAACCCTATTTGTTTTTAAAATAAATAGTTTCTTAAATTAGGAATCGCTAAGTCGGGATTGGGTTATTATTTAGAAATACATTGAGTTTTTCTGATATGGCTATGAGTTAGTGAGATGAATATAAATTTTATCTACGAGCTTTTTTCATTAAGTTGCAATTAACAAGTAGAAAATAATTAAATATAAAGAATTACAAGGTGTGGATATGGAAGAAAATATAATCAAAGATTTCTTAAAAGAAGTGGAAGTATTTAAAGAATTAAATAACAAAGAAATCCAAGAACTTATGAAGATTGTTGAAGTAATTAATTTGTCAACAGGTGATTACTTATTCAAGCAAAATACTTCCAGAAAAAATATGTATATTATTTTTAAAGGAAGAGTAAAACTTTTTAAGCAATCCATTTATAGCACCGAAGAAGAGTTGGCTTCATTTACAACAAGAGATTTTTTGAGTGAAGGTGCTTTAATGGATGATTATCCTCATTCGACATCTGCACGGACTATTGAAGACTCTGTGATTTTAATTATTCAACGTTTAAAATTCGAAGAGTTATTAAAACACAATCCTAATTTAGTAGCTAAAATTTTATCACAAGTATCAAGGGTTATTTCTCGAAGAATGCGACAAACAACCAATCAAGTTGTCGATGCCGCCGCTCAATATATTTCCGGTAAAACTCGCAAAGAACATGATTTATTAGGCGAGAGAGATGTGCCTTATGAATTTTACTACGGTGTACAGACTTTGAGAGGACTTGAAAACTTTAGCATAAGCGGTGTTTCTATAAGCCATTTCCACGATCTTATTAAATCGCTTGCTCAAGTAAAAAAAGCCGCCGCAAAAGCAAATTATGATTTAGGGCTTTTGCCACCAGCGATTGCAAATGCAATAGATCAAGCTTGCAATGAAATTATCGACGGTAAATTACACACTCATTTTGTTGTTGATATGATTCAGGGCGGAGCCGGCACATCGACCAATATGAATGCAAACGAAGTTATAGCAAATAGAGCTTTGGAAATTATGGGTTACGAAAAAGGTGATTATCAAAATTGCCACCCCAATAATCATGTAAATCTATCACAATCAACAAATGATGCTTATCCAACTGCATTAAAAATTGCAATGTGTTATAGCAATAGAAAATTAGTTAAAATCCTTTCGGATTTGGTTTTATCCTTTAGAATTAAAGGCAAAGAATTTTCTAAAATTATTAAAATGGGTAGAACTCAGCTTCAAGATGCTGTGCCTATGACTTTAGGTCAGGAATTTGAATCTTATGCCGTTACTCTGGAAGAAGAAATTACAAGACTTGAACAAAATGCAAGACTATTTCACGAAGTAAATATGGGTGGCACTGCAATAGGTACGGGTATTAATGCAGATCCTGAATTTAGAGATTTGGCTATAAATTATTTATGGGAAATAACAGGTCTGCCTGTTAAATTAGCCGCAAATCTTGTCGAAGAAACGCAGGACACCGGATCTTTTGTTATGTATTCTTCTGCTGTCAAACGCTTAGCCGTTAAATTATCTAAAATAAGTAACGATCTTCGCCTTCTTAGTTCAGGACCTAGAGCAGGATTCAATGAGATTAATTTACCTAAAATGCAACCGGGTTCTTCTATTATGCCCGGCAAAGTGAATCCTGTGATTCCCGAAGTAGTAAATCAAATTGCATTTAAAGTTATTGGGAATGATTTAACCGTAACATTAGCTGCAGAAGCCGGACAATTGGAATTAAATGTTATGGAACCTATTATTGCACAAAGTTGTTTTGAATCAATTGAAATGCTAAAAAACGGTATGCGAACACTTAAATACAGATGTATTGACGGCATAACTGCTAATGCTGATGTTTGCAGAAAACAAGTTGAAAACAGCATTGGTTTAGTTACTGCTTTGAATCCGGTATTAGGTTATGAAACATGCTCCGGTCTTGCAAAAGAAGCTTTGGAAACTAATAAAAGTTTAGTAGATTTAATTCTTGATAAAAAATTATTATCGAAGGTAGAGTTAGATAAATTATTGTCTCCGGAAAATATGATAAATCCGACTAAAATGAGAAAAGTTTGAGGATTGAAATATTTTATTCATATAATAGTCTCAATAAAATATTTTAAAAAATAACGGGAGTTTTAATTATGAAAAGATTATTAACTATTATAACGATGTTGATTTTATCAACAACTATAATGTATTGTTCAACTTCAGAGAAAGCAAATATGTCCGAAGCAAATCAAACGAGAAAGATGAATGTAGATGAAAAAGCGAACCATCCTGAATACGAAATGACTGTTACTCAAAATGGTAAAACTTTAGGTAAAATAGTTCTTGAACTATTTCCGGAAGTAGCTCCAAAGCACTGTCATAATTTTGATAGTCTTGTAGCAATTCATTTTTTTGATGGTTTAGCATTCCATAGGGTTATACCGGGTTTTATGATCCAAGGTGGCGATCCTAATTCGAAAGATAAACCAAAAGAAACTTGGGGTATGGGCGATAGATCGCAAACAACAGTACCGGCGGAATTTAATGATATTCATCACAAAAGAGGTATTTTGTCTGCCGCTAGATCGCAAAATCCCAATAGCGCTACTTCGCAATTCTTCATTATGGTAGCTGATGCTCCTCATTTAGATCATCAATATACCGCTTATGGCAGAGTTATTAAAGGTATTGATGTTGTTGACAAAATCGTAAATTCACCAAGAGATTCAAGAGACAACCCATTACAAAAAATCGAAATGAAAATAATTAAAAAATAATTGCAATTATTGTAATATGCTTGAGACCACTACTTTAAATTTAAGTTGTGGTCTTTTTTTTGTTTTTATCATAGTATAAAATTGTAGAAGAACCGGGAGAATATAAAAGTCGAGTTATTCCCTGTAAAAATATTTTGCGATATTTTATGATTGCCTTCTTGCTTAACTTTGTCATCGTATTTTAATATTTAATAGTCAAATATAAATTTAAAAATATAAAAGATTAAGGCAGATATATTATTTTAAAATTAATAAACTAATAAAAAATTCAGAAAAGATAAATTCTATAGATGAAATAGCATGAGTTAATTATAAATAAGATGAGAGAATTAATTTTTAGTAATATGACTAAATTTAGAATATGGATTATGGGATTTAGTAGATAAATATCAAAGATTTAAGAAGTATAGAACCATATATTTTAGATTTACACAGTTTGCTTGACTCTCCTACCCCCTCTTTAAATTTTAAAAATCTAATTCTTCAATATTACTGTCTGATGAATTTCCTGAATCATTTGAAGAATTATCAGTTGGATTATCTATGATAGAGGTATCATCACTCATAGTACCAGTATCTTCCGTTGGTGTTTCTAATTTAGAAATTATCCATTTAACATCTTCTGCTTTCCTAAAATTTGGATCAATTGTAATAATATCTTCTAACCAATGCTTAATAGCACCTTCAA
>CAZVPQ010000062.1:0-9153 GCA_964628675.1 uncultured Hyphomicrobiales bacterium
AGAAATATTATAATTAATAAAATGAGTAGGAGTTAAAAAATGGCAAATTTTGAAACAGTAGAAGTCACAACTGATTTATTGATTATCGGTGGTGGTATGTCTGCCTGTGGTGCTGCGGTTGAAGCGGCTCATTGGGCAAAAAAAAATAATTTGAAAGTTACTATGGTTGATAAAGCCGCTGTTGATAGAAGTGGCGCTGTTGCTATGGGACTTTCCGCTATTAATCAGTATGTTGATTTAAGAGGCGGTAAAAATACAATTAAAAATTATGTGGACTATGTTCGTAACGATTTGATGGGTATTACTCGTGAAGATTTAGTTGCAAATATTGCTCGCCACGTTGATTCAAGCGTTCATTTGTTTGAAAAATGGGGATTGCCTATTTGGAAAGATGAAGAAGGCAATTACGTTCACGAAGGTCGCTGGCAACTTATGATTAACGGTGAATCTTATAAAGTTATCGTTGCCGAAGCTGCTAAAAATGCTCTCGGTATAGATAATATTATTGAAAGAGTTTTTGTTGTTGAACCTTTAATGGATGGTGACAGAATTTCTGGTGCTGTTGGTTTTAGTGTTCGCGAAAATAAATTCTATGTATTTAAAGCTAAAGCTGTATATATTGGTGCAGGCGGTGCTGTACACGTATTTAAACCGAGATCAACAGGTGAAGGTTTAGGTCGCGCTTGGTATCCACCTTGGAATTCAGGTACTTCTGCATATTTCACAATGAAAGCCGGTGCGGAAATGACATGCCAAGAAGTTCGCTTTATTCCTGTACGTTTCAAAGACGGTTATGGTCCTGTTGGAGCATGGTTCTTATTATTCAAATCAAGAGCTATTTCTGCCGCAGGTGGTGAATATATGGTTGAAAGAAAAGATGAATTGGAAAAATGGTTGCCTTATAGTAAAGTTAAACCTATGCCTGCCAATTTACGTAACTGGTTAGGTATGCTTGATACTATGGATGGTCTTGGACCGACTTATATGAAAACAGAAGAAGCTATTCAAAAGATTGCTAATGCTTTCAAAGATGATCCTAAAGGATACAAGAAAAAAATGAAAGAATTAGAATCGGAAGCATGGGAAGATTTCCTTGATATGACTATTTCACAAGCTATTCTTTGGGCTGCAACTGATACCTATCCTGAAAAGGCTCCATCAGAAATCGCTGCTGCAGAACCTTATTTCATTGGCTCTCACTCCGGTGCTTCAGGTGCTTGGGTATCTGGTCCTAAAGATTTGGCTCCTGATGAATATTTCTGGGGTTATCCAAATATGACTACCGTTAAAGGTTTATTTGCCGCTGGTGATGCTTCGGGAGCTTCATCTCATAAATTCTCTTCCGGATCTCACGCTGAAGGTAGAATTGCCGGTAAAGGCGCTATTGAGTATATAGTAAAAGAAAATCCAACTCTCAACTATGATCAAGCTCAAATTGATGCTTTGAAAGAGAAGATTTTGAGACCATTAGATTTATTCGCACAATTTAGCAAAGAAACAACAGATCCTAATATTAATCCTAATTATATTAGACCTAAGATGTTTATGTTCCGTTTGCAAAAAATTATGGACGAATATGCCGGTGGTGTTTCCGCTCAATTCAAAACAAATAAATATTTGCTTGAAAAAGGAATGGAATTATTAGACTTTTTGAAGGTAGATTCTGATAAATTAGCCGCAGAAGATTTGCACGAATTAATGAGATGTTGGGAAAATATTCATAGATTCTGGCAAGCTGAAGCTCATGTTCGCACAATACTTTTCCGTGGTGAAACTCGTTGGCCCGGTTATTATTTCCGCGCTGATACTCCTGACATCGACAATGAAAATTGGGAGAAGTTTGTCAACTTGACTTATGAAGCTAAAGATGATAAATGGAATATGTTTACTCGAGAAATTAAACATATTTATTAATTGATTTTTAACATCTCGGGCTTTAAGCCCGAGATGTTAAGTTTTTTGATTTTGCGGAGCAGTGGAATATTAAATTAAGTAACGATATTAATTGTTGTTGAATTTTGTATTTCAACTCCGTAATTAAACAGATAATAAACAAAATTATTTATTAATCAAGGTTTTGTTATGGAAAAGCATGTGTGTAAATATTGTGGCAAAGAGCTTGAAAAAGTTCTTATACCTAAGGAATCCAAATGGGGAGTTGAATACTTTTTAATCTGTATGAATGATGAATGTTCTTATTTTGTTCGTGGTTGGGATTGGATGAAAACTAAATACGAAGTCCATGCTTCATATCGCTATAGACTAGACCCCAATACGAGTATTGATGGACCTATTCCTGTGAAATCTCCTGATGATATGAAGGATTGGCTTGTTCATAAGTTTGACAGATAATATAATTAATATTGAAAATAATATATAAGATATAAAATGGATGCTAAAGAATTTAAAAATAAAATTTTACAAGATTACCCAAGAATGAAATTAGATGATAAGTTTTCTTTTAGTTGTCATCCCGGAGTTTCTTGTTTTAATAAATGTTGTAATGATGTTAATATTTTCCTGACTCCTTATGACATTATCAGATTGAAAAATCGTTTGGGAATTACTTCAACAGAATTTTTAGAAAAATATACTATTCTGCCAATTGAAGAAAATTTAACTCATCCGATTGTTATGTTTAGAATGGATGATAAAACATTGAATTGCCAGTTAGTTGGCGATAAAGGTTGCACTGTCTATGAGGATAGGCCATGGTCGTGTAGAATGTTTCCCGTTGGTGTGGCATCTCCAAAAGAAAATGATGAAGATATTGACGAAGAATTCTACTTTTTACTTAAAGAAGATGTTTGTCAAGGATTTAATAATGGCAAAGAATGGACAGTTGATGAATGGATTAATGATCAAGGAGCTAAAGAATATATCGAAATGGGTGATTTATTTAAAGATATTTCTTTGCATGATAAATTTCTAAAAGGAATGGTAAAGGAACCTGTGAAATTAGAAATGTTTTATACGGTTTGTTATGATATTGATAAATTTAGAGATTTGGTTTTTAGTAGTTCTTTTTTCAGAAGATTTGAAGTGGATGAAAAAATAAAAGAATCGTTAAAGGTAGATGATGTTGAACTATTGAAATTCGGTTTTAAATTTCTGCGATTTAGCTTGTTTGGAGAGGATACTATGGAGTTGACGAAAGAATATAAACAAGCTGTTGAAATGCATAAGAATAATTAAGGTGTTTTAGTAATAAATTCAAGGGAATAGCTTTGAGCGACAGAGAAATTATAGGAGCAGATGTAGAGTTTATCAAGCATTTGAAAAAGCATGGTGGCGATACGATGAAAAAATGTTTCCAATGTGCAACATGTTCTGTAGTGTGCCATCTTTCGCCTGAGGAATATGCTTTTCCGAGAAAAGAAATGGTGCAGGCGGCTTGGGGACAAAAAGAAAAATTAATTTCTGATCCTGATATCTGGCTTTGCCACGGGTGTATGGATTGTAGCCAACAATGTCCTCGAGGTGCAAGACCAGCAGACTTGATGGGAGCGGTTAGGTCTTATATATATCAAAAATTTGCTTATCCGAGATTTATGGGACGTGCCTTGGCTAATCCCAAATCTCTGCCTTGGCTATTTCTTGTTGCAATACTTGTTGTATTTATGATGGTATTGGTTACTAATGCTGTTGTCCACGGTTTCGACGGACATTTTTTTGAAATCAGAGAGGGCGTTTTAAAATACGAAGATTTTATCAACAAATTGGTTATTGAGGGATTATTTATTCCCGGCAATGTATTCATATTTATTTTAGCCGGTATCGGATTAACAAATTATTGGAAATCCTTAAAAGAAAATAATAGTTTGGGTGAAGAAAAAATGTCTTTTTCGAGAGCAGTGATTTGTGTCTTAGGAGATTTTCTTGCTCATAAAAAATTTGAAAAATGTCCGAATAATTCAAATAGACGTTATGGGCATATATATGCTTTTTATGGTTTTATCGGAACTATGATTGCAACCGGTTTAGTTGTGGTTGGAGAAGTATATCATTATGGACACATGTTCGATAGTGATTTTATGATGGCAATTTCATTTTATTTGCCATATCCTATGAATTTATTACATCCTGTTAAAATCTTAGGTTTGGTTTCAGGATTATTTTTATTAATCGGATTATTATTATTCTTAATAAAACGAGCTAAAACCAGTGAACAAGAAGGTAAAAGTGCTTATCATGATTGGTTATTACTGTGGGTGATATTCGGAATAGCATTAACAGGAATGTCGATTGTATTTTTAAGAATATGGGGAATTCCTGAGATTGCTTATACTACCTATTTCATACATTTAGTATTAGTATTCTTCTTATTGTGGTATATGCCGTATTCGAAATTTGCGCACATGCCTTATAGATTTTTAGGATTAACATATTTAAAAATGCATGGACGAGAAAACAAAAAAGAATTTTTTTATAGAAATTAAAACAGTTGCTAAAAAAAGTAACTTCTATATTTAACAAAAAATGAGGAGCTAAAATGGCAGTTAACAAAAAGTACGAAACCCCGATGCTAAATGAATTAGAAAAAGGGGAATGGCCTAGTTTCATCAAAGAAATTAAGATGGCTGCCGAGACTAATGCAATGTCTAATGACTTGTTAGGTTTGCTTGAACAATCCTATGAGGAAAAGATTGGGCATTGGAAACACGGTGGTATCGTTGGTGTTATGGGCTATGGTGGTGGTGTTATCGGCAGGTACACCGACCTAGCGGAAAAATATCCAAATATTTCGCATTTTCATACGATGCGTATAAATCAACCGTCTGGCTGGTTTTATACATCTGATGTTTTACGTAAGATTTGTGATATTTGGGATAATCATGGTTCTGGATTAACAAATATGCATGGTTCAACGGGAGATATAGTTCTTCTTGGTTGCAGAACAGAAGATTTAGAACCGACTTTTCAAGATTTGGCACATTTAGGATTTGATATAGGTGGATCAGGTTCTGATGTGAGAACCCCCAGTTGTTGTTGTGGTAAATCTCGTTGTGAATGGGCTTGCTATGACACAATGGCTTTAACTTATTATATAACGCAAAAGTATCAAGATGAATTGCATAGGCCTGCATTTCCTTATAAATTTAAGTTTAAGATGTCAGGTTGTCCTAATGATTGCGTTGCTTCTATAGCGCGTTCTGATATTTCTATTATTGGAACTTGGAGAGATGCAATTCAAGTTGATCAAAATGCTATTAGAGAATATGCCAACAATGGTGTTGATATATTCAATGAAATAGCCTTAAATTGTCCAGGCAAATGTATTAATTGGGACGGCAACGAATTGAAAATTGATAATAGCAGTTGCTTCCATTGTATGCATTGTATTAATGTGATGCCTAAAGCATTGTCACCTGGAAAAGATAGGGGTGCAGCTGTTCTTATTGGTGCAAAAGCACCAATCGTTGAAGGAGCATTATTAGCAACGGTATTTATTCCATTTATGAAAATTGAAGAACCTTTTGACAACATGACAATTAAGCAGAAAGAAGAAGATTTGAATTTCTGGGATATGATTGATAATATTTGGGACTTCTGGTGTGAAGAAGGAAAGAATAGAGAAAGAATAGGCGAGTTTATTCAACGAGTCGGAATGGGTAATTTCTATGAAGAAATTGGTATAGAACCTATACCGGAAATGGTTGCTCATCCTCGCGAAAATCCATATATTTTCTTTGAAGATTACTTTGAAGAGGGTGAAGAAGAAGATGATGAATAGTAAGAGAAAAAATAAATTTATTTATATAAACAAATAAGAGGTATTTAAAATGGCTGAAGATAAACCAAAAAGAATCACAGATATCGGACCGCCGGATTACAAACAATTTTTACCACCAATAATTAAAGAGAATTATGGCAAATGGAAATATCATGAAATTCCACGACCAGGTGTTTTAGTCCATACTTCTGATACAGGTGCAAAATTATATTCTGTGAGAGCAGGCTCTCCAAGATTAATAAGCACAAAAAAAATCAGAATGTTTAGCGAATTAGCTGATAAATATTGTGATGGTTATTTACGCTTTACATCTCGACACAATGTCGAATTTTTATTAACCAAAGAAGGCAATATCGAACCTTTGATTAAAGATCTTGAAGCAATAGGTCACCCTGTTGGTGGTACCGGTAATGCTTTGTCAAGTATAGTTCATACACAAGGTTGGGTGCATTGCCATTCTGCAGCAACTGACGCTTCCGGTATTGTAAAATCCGTTATGGATGATTTGATTGAACATTTCAAAAATATGGATTTACCTGCAAAATTAAGAATTGCTCTTGCTTGCTGTTTAAATATGTGCGGTGCTGTTCATTGTTCGGATATTTCTATTCTTGGTGTACATAGAAGACCACCGAGAGTTGATGACGAACATCTACCAAAAATGTGTGAAATACCGAATTTAGTGGCTTCTTGCCCGACAGCCGCTATCAGACCAACTATGGTTGATGGCAAACAAAGTGTAGAAGTTGATGAAGACCAATGTATGTTCTGCGCTAACTGCTATACTGTTTGTCCTGCAATGCCTTTGAATGATCCGTTGAATGACGGTATTTCAATATGGGTTGGTGGAAAAGTTTCCAATGCAAGACACGAACCAATGTTTTCTAAATTAGCAATACCATTTATTCCGAATAATCCACCGAGATGGCCCGAAGTAACTGATGCAATTAAAAATATTGTTGAAGTTTGGATGAAAGATGCTAAAAAACATGAGCGTATCGGCGAATGGATTGAAAGAATCGGCTGGCCAAAATTCTTCAAAATGACCGGTATTGAATTCCAAAAGGAACATATTGATGATTTCAAACATGCAGGTCTAACGTATAAGAGATCTGTTCATTTAACTTATTAATAAGGAGGCTGTCATGGCTGTTTCTGTTGATCAAACAAAAGAATTTATGTATAAAGTGATAAAAGATAGCGTCGGTATGAAAAAATGGAAAGCCACCGATCTTCATAAAATATGTGAAGAGAAGTGGGGCAAGGAATATGATAAGAGAAAAATCGGTAAAATTGCTATCAAAGAATTAGTAGAAAGTGGTCAACTTGTTTATACATATTTCGGTGGGAGTTATATTGAAGTACCCCACAAAGAAGGCGCCGCAAACGATTAATTAATCATTTTCTTCCCTCGATTTTTTTATCGGGGGAAGAATAATTTACTTATCTGTAACGGGCATTGTAAGGTTTTATAGATTAAAGTCTAACAAAACCTGTTTAAGGTAAGTTCTTTCAAAATAAGATATGAGTAAAATTGCTTATCCTAGAGTTGTAATAGCCGGTATTAGCGGTGATTCAGGGAAAACACTTGTTTCCTGCGGAGTACTTGCAAATCTTCGTGAAAAAGCGTTTGATATGGCTGTTTTTAAAAAAGGACCTGATTATATAGATCCTGCTTGGTTGAGTTTTGCAAGTGGAGAGCTAACGAGGAATCTTGATACCTATTTAATGGCAAAAAAAGATATTATTGATAGCTTTAAGAAAAATGCTTTTCAAAAAGACATTTCCGTTATTGAGGGTAATCGCGGTTTATTTGACGGATTTGATTCCAAAGGAACTTATAGCACAGCTGAACTTGCTAAGTTGTTAGAAGCTCCTGTAATCTTAGTCTTAACTGTCAAGAAAATCACTAGAACAGTTGCCGCAATAGTACTTGGATGTAAAGAATTGGACAAAAATTTGAATATTGCCGCTGTTATTATTAATCAATATTCCGGCGAAAGACATAAGAATGTGATTATTGATGCAATTGAATCTGAGACGGGAATTCCTGTTATTGGTGCAATTCCACGAATGAAGGAAAACGATATTATGCCTTCGCGACATTTGGGATTAATCACTCCCGGAGAATTTAAAAAAACATTAAGGTCAATTGATATTGTAAAGAAAATAATTGCAGATAATGTAAACATACCAAATGTTATTGAAATTGCAAGGAATTCTAAAAAGCTGGAATATTCAAAACCAAAACCTATTCGGATTCGGAAACAGAAAAAAATGGTTAAAATAGGTTTTTTTGCTGATAAGATATTTTCATTCTATTATCCTGAAAATCTTGAAGCTCTTGAGAATGAAGGTTCTGAATTGATTAAAATATCATCAATTGAAGACAAGGAATTACCGGAGATTGACGGATTATATATCGGGGGTGGATTTCCTGAAACGAATCTAAAAGAACTCTTGGTTAACATATCAATGATGAAGTCGGTTAAAGAAAAAGCAAATCAAGGTATGCCGATTTATGCCGAATGTGGCGGTTTGATTTATCTATCTAATTCTATTGGAATTGAGAAAAAGACATATAGTTTAGCTAATGTATTTCCAATAAACTTAAAGATGGATAAAAAACCTCAGGGACACGGATACTATAATGTAAAAGTTGACAAAGAAAATCCGTTTTTTGAAATAGGCGAAGAAATAAAAGGTCATGAATTCCATTATTCTAAAGTACTTAGTGGTTATGACGATATCCAAACTTGTTTTTCGGTGGAAAGAGGTTCAGGTTCTTTCAAGAAAAGAGACGGGCTTATTTTTAAAAATGTTTTTGCAAGTTATTTGCATTTGCATTCATTAGGTTATAAAAATTGGGCTAAATCATTTGTGAATTTAGTTGTGAAAAATAAAGAATTAATTAATAAATAGATATAATTTTTGAAATAATTTTTTGATTAAATATAGAGAGTATTGAACTATAAATTAAGTTCGACTTTCAAGGAGGAAAAAATGGCTGTTGTAATGAAAAAGAAAAAGAAGAAAAGCAGAATCCGTAGTGCTGGGTCTTCCGGAGGATCGGGAGTAGAAACTTCTCCATTGAGACCTGAACACGTTGAAAAGAAAGCACCTTGTATGGTGGGATGTCCAAGCGGAACAAGGATTAGAGAAGTTATGACAACAATTGCTCAAACCGAAGATGCTGGGAGAACTTACCCGGAATCTTATGCAATGGCATATAATATATTTTTAGAGAATAATCCTTTGCCATCTGTTTGTGGCAGAGTTTGCCCTCATCCTTGCGAAAGTGAATGTAATAGACAATATAAAGACGGTGCGGTAACAATAAATAATATCGAAAGATTTGTTGGTGATTATGCAATAGAGCAAAATTTACCTATTAAAAAATTAACCGATGAAATTCATAA
>CAZVPQ010000063.1:0-9144 GCA_964628675.1 uncultured Hyphomicrobiales bacterium
TGATGATACTATCCCTAGGGAAAATGCTATGACATTTCTCCACAATATTGTTTTTGGTGGCAAAGTTAAATTTGACCCCGAGAAAAATTATTTTCCGGTTACTCTACATGACCCTTGTAATTTAGTTAGAAGTATGGGAGTCGTTGAACCCCAACGTGAAATATTAAGATATTTAGCTCCCGGGTTCAGAGAAATGTATCCGCATGGTGTAAACAACTATTGCTGTGGCGGTGGAAGTGGCTTTGCCATTATGCAACAATACAATATTGCTGATTGGCGAATTCAAATCAGTGGTAGAAAGAAATTGCAACAAATATTTAATGCTTTTAAAGATGAAGATCCATCACCTAAATTGCCGAAATATGTTTGCGCCCCCTGTTCAAATTGTAAAGGTCAAATAAGGGATTTGCTCGAATATTATGATTTGACACGCAAACACGGTATTTATTATGATGGATTAGTAGAACTTATTGTTAATGCTATGGTTGATATTAAAGAACCGTTTCTTGATTTTGATATGATGTAATTGTAAATCAATTAAAAAAATATAAAGGAGCATAAAAATGGCTGAAAATATTGACAAAAAAATATTAATTGTTGATGACGAAGATGATATTATTACATATCTTCATACTTTGTTTACTGATAATGGTTTTGAGGTTATCAATGCAAGAAATGGTAAGGAATGTTTGGAAAAAGCTCTTTCAGGGAAGCCGGATTTAATAACATTAGATGTTACTATGCCCGAAGAATCCGGAGTAAAAGCTTTCAGAGAATTGCAAGAGAATGATATTACAAAAAATATTCCGGTTATTATAATATCAGGCGTTGATCCAACATTCAAAAAATTTATAAGCTCACGTAAGCAAATAAACCCGCCGACAGCTTATTTTGAAAAACCTATTAAAAGAGAGGAATTATTAAAAAAAGTAAAAGAAATTCTTAGAGTATAAATATTTAATTATATCGAATCTCGATGTTGTTTAATAACTTTTATTTCTTGATTTGTTTTTAGAATAGCCCGTACAAAAGTTGATTGCATTCTATGAACTAACGACTTAGTCATCTTATCGGCTTTTTTATATGCGTCAACGGAGAATTGACGGTGATACTCTTCGAGTAATTGTTGCCTTATAAGCTCGAATTTTTCTGAATAAGGTTCAAGTATGGTATTTGTGCGTGATTCGTTCCAAGCCTTAAAAATATTTACTTCTTTTTCGATAATCTGTTCGGCTTCCTCAATAGCGTTTGTTTTCTCTTTTTCTTGTCTGTTTAAAAAATATTTTAATGCTGTTATATCGCAATATTTTACTTGTTGGAAATCCTCTTTGAAATCGAAATCACGTGGTACTGCCATATCTATAACTAATTTCGGGAAAGTATTCTTCTTTTGTAATTTGTGAATCAATTCCGAACTAACAATACTTTCTTTGGAACCCGTACTTGAAAAAACAGCATCTGATTTTGATAGAACATTCTCAATATTGTCTAATCCTTCTGCTTGAACTGAGTACTGCTCTGCGAGTATCTCGGCTTTATATTTTGTTCTATTAACAAAAACTAAATTATGAAAACCCGACGAATATAACTCTTCAGCCATAATTTTAGTGTTTTCATTAACTCCGATAAGAGCAATTTGACTTGATTTGTTTATTTCATTTTTCAAAATTTGCGAAGCCATACCACTTACAGATTGTTTTCCTTCGCCGATTTTAGTGTTTGTCCTGACATTTTTTCCTGCCCTAAAAGCGGCGTGAAAAAGTTTATGTAAAATTTTATCAACAGTCTTAGCCTCACAAGCTTTGCTATATGATTCTCTGATTTGTCCTTGAATTTGATATTCTCCTAATACGAGGGAATCCAAACCTGAAATAACTCTGAATAAATGACGAGTTACTTCATCTTCATTTTTTTTTTGATAAAAAATATGGCGATATTTATCAAAATCAATTCCTTGTTTTGAATAATAATTTTCAATGAAATTTATAGAATCAAAACCCTGTTGAACAACCAAGTAAAATTCAAGACGACTGCAAGTAACTACAATTATCACCCCTTCAATTTTGTCATTCTCAATGAAAATTTTTAAAGAAGGAATTATCATCTTTCTTTCGATTTGAAATATTTCTCTTTCGCTTACGCTACTACTCTTATGATTGACACCTATAAGAGATAATTCGAATTTTTCTACTGGCATTTTATCAAATTTTATTTTCGGAACTAATTATTTTAAATTAGAAAGTTTTTCTGCTTCGGGAAATAATGTAATTGCTTTCATAGCTTGTCTTATTATAGGCATAAAAATTTCAGTCGATTCGTTGTTTCCCCATATTGATCTTGCAATTGTTGATTTTATCAAAGTCGTAATATATTTTTTATCTTGTTTAAATTGCTTATCATCCCATTTGATTTTTTTAGATTCGGCTAATTTTTTGAAATCATCAATCATTTTATCGGATACTTTATAATCTTTCAAATATGAATGAAAGTTGTTTTTATATTTACTCAACAAATTATTTCTTGCACCATCAAGGTAATTTCTTACATAAATATAGAATAAATTCTTAGAACGAATTTTACGGCTAAGTTTAGTAATTGTATCATATTTTACTATATAATCAGGTGTAATTCCACCGCCACCTAACACATTTCTACCTCCGGAAGTTTTATAAATTGGTGGTAATGAATCAAGCTTTTTCTCAACTTTAACTTCTTCTAAGGCATGATTAATATTCATTCCTTCTTTCAAATCAAGCCAATCCGACATATTTCTATATTTCTTTTTATCTTTATAGGATCTTTGAATACATCTGCCCGAAGGCGTATAATATCTTGCTATTGTTATTCGAAATCCGGAGCCATCGGGTAAATTGTATTGTCTTTGTACGAGACCTTTGCCATAAGTATTTAATCCAACAATTAATCCTCTGTCTAAATCTTGAAGTGAACCGGACACGATTTCACTTGCAGAAGCAGATCCTGCATCTACCAAAACAATTAAAGGAATCTGTTCGTACTTGCCACCGGATCTGGAATAATATGTTTCATCGAATTGTGGTTTTCGCCCTTTTGTAAAGACAATAGTATGCCCTTTGGGAATAAATTCATCGGCTACTAAAAAAGCTTGATTAAGATATCCTCCGGGATTGCCTCTCAAATCAAGAATTAATTTTTTCATACCGTTTGCACTCAATTCTTGCAATGAGTCCAACATTTCTTCGTGTGTAGTTCTCATAAAACGATTGATAGAAATATAACCAATATCAGTACCGTCAATGATGAAAGACGCATCAACACTATATAAAGGGATTTTATCGCGAGTGATTTCAAAACTTAGGAGTTCGGGAGTACCCACTCTAAATATATCAACATTGACTTTTGTGCCTTTTCGACCTCTAAGCAATGATTGAATACTGTCATTGCTTAACCCTATAGCACTATTATGTTCAATTTTTACAATTTTATCACCTGCGAAAATACCTAATTTTTCGCTCGGTCCACCCGCTATGGGAGATATAATATTAATTGTGTCGTCAATAACGGAAAATTGAACCCCTATGCCATCGAAACTACCTTTGAATTTTTCATTTTCAGATTTGAGTTTTTTTGGAGGCAAGTAGATTGAATGAGGGTCTAATTTGCCGAGAGATGCTTTTATTGCGGCTGTAACTAATTCAGTTGTGTTAATGTCCTCGACATAAAAATCTTTTGCGGTTTTAATTACACTATAAAATTTATCCAACTGTATCTTAAACTCATCGTCTTGATTTGCAGTATAAATTTGAGAAAATGCAAAAGAGGAAGAATAAATTAAAGCCAATATTGCAAAAAGAGTTATCCTGATTATTTTCATATTTTACTCACAAAATTTCAGTTATATTTTAACAAACATTTATCTTAATAAATTATTAACAAATAAACATCAACTTTATTGCAATAAGTTAATATTTTTTATCAAGTACATTGTTTGCAAACTGAACTCCGCCTCCGAGATAATATATTATTTTGAATCCGCTGTTTAATAAGGTGTTTGCAACTTCATAAGAACGTGGACCTCTCTGGCAGACTACTAAGATAGGTTTAGTTTTATCCAATTCGTTTAATCTTTTTCTGTAATCTGCGACTGACATCGTGATTGCCTCGTCATCGTATTTAGATATTTTAATTTCATCTGGCTCACGAACATCTAAAATAATTCCTTCAAAATTAGATGTTTGTGGGTTAATGCATATCAAATTATTAAATTCTTGTGCTTCAGCCATAGCTCCCAAGAAATTTAATGGATTTAAAGGTCCCGAGTGAGTGGGTGTATATGCGTGTTCAAAATTTAGCAAATCATCAATTTGTTTATGTTCTGTTGCAAAAATTGAAAATGCGTCTATATATCTTGCTACCTCACCGTATCCTGCAAGCTGAAGTCCTAATAATCTTCTTGTCTTTTTATCATAAATCAATTTTCCATAAAGAGTTTTCCAA
This sequence comes from uncultured Hyphomicrobiales bacterium, assembly GCA_964628675.1. Lineage (GTDB taxonomy): Bacteria > Bacteroidota > Ignavibacteria > Kapaibacteriales > UBA2268 > CAZVPQ01. The sequence goes on from CAZVPQ010000063.1 coordinate 4,477, forward strand.
TCGGGCATATAATCAGGTCTATCATACCAACTGCCCCAGACGCAATCATAATTAATATCCAATGCTTTAGCTGTTGCTTCATTGATACCGGCAGATGCAATGATAAAATCAAACACTTTTACCGATGAAGTTCCGATAGCTCCTTTAAATTTATCATTATCTCCATTAAGATTATTTGCAATAACTCGCCCTTGACGGTTTGCCAATGAGCCGAGCGGGAAAAATGAGGGTTTGTCGGTTATCAAATTTTGGATTTCAACACAATCACCTGCGGCATAAACATTTTCAATATTAGTTAGCATTTTATCATTTACTACGATACCTCCTAAATTACCGGTTTTAATACCGATTGATTTTGCTAATTCGGTATTGGGTTTGATTCCGACACAAGTGAAAACGTAGTCCGAAACAATTTTTTCTCTGCTATCAAGAAACACAACAGGATTATCATTTTCATCTAATTCAATTTTTTCAACTTTTGTATTCAGATGAAGTTTAATATCTTTTTCCATTAAAACTTTTTCGATGAGCGTAGAGATTTCTTTATCTATTGCACGTGGTACCAATCTATTGCTTAGTTCAATACAATGAGTTTCCAAGCCCCATAAACTAACCATTGCTTCGGCTAGTTCGCAACCGATATAACCCGAGCCAATGATTGTAACACTTCCTATTTGACCGGTTTGGGCTTTCTCCCGAAATCTTTTTGCATCTAATGGATTGTGAAAATTTGAAATATTTTCCGATTTAGGCATTGGGAAGGGGGTGGTAACGGCTTTTGCTCCTGTTGCAATAACCAAGAAATCATAATCTAAAATAAATTCTTTGCTATTATGTAAATTTTTGCAAAGAACTATTTTTTTATCATTATCGATATTAATTGCTTCCGTATTAGTATATGCGTTAATATCTTTTACATTTTTAAAAAATGCTTCGTCCCTAATCATATCCCAAGAAGAGGTTGCAGGATCCATAAAACCGTCCACATCACCCGATGCATAAAAAGGCATTCCGCAAGTACCATAAGATAAAAAAGGATTTTTTTCGATAACAGATATTTCCATATCAGGATTTATTCTTTTGAGACGAGTTGCGGTTTTGCATCCTGCCGCCATACCGCCAATAATTACAACTTTTGACATTTTTATTGCAAATTAATTTTACAAATAATTATATAAATTAAAGGTAAATCAACTTGCTATAAGAAACAAAAAATTATTATTTTTTGTAATCAAAAGTTAGTTAAAAAAATGCTCTATGTTGTTACTGTCAAAGTTTTCTTTTCCTTTTGTATTTTTATTAATTTTTTGGTTACTTCCCAAGCAACAACTAATCCTAATATGAAAAGTATTAATGAAATTACAACTAAATACCATTTTTCTTTTGGTATGAAATTGGCAACAGAACTATAAACAAGGGCTGTTTCTGTAACAATTAACATTATAATAGCAGGTATTAATGTGTACCATTTAGGAGCTTTGAATCCTAAGAAATAAACGGAAGCAACAAATAATGATAAAGATGCAATTAGTTGATTTGAAGCACCGAATACGGGCCATAATAGTTTGTAGCCCCCACCAAGGCATAAGAGATAAGCAAAGATTAAACTTGCACCTGCGGCGAAATATTTGTTTTTGAAAATACCGCCATATTTAGCGCCAAGAGTTTCGGTAATAATGTAGCGGTTTAGTCTTGCTGACGTATCAAGTGTTGTCAATATAAAAGCATTTAGCATTAGAACACCGAACGAGATACCGAAAGCCAAAGGAATACCGATTGATTTAACAGTAACTCCCAAAGCCGTACCAAAAACTATATTGGCACTTTTTTTAAATAAATCTTGGAAAACAAATGCCGATGAACCGTTTGCCGCTGAACCCCAAGGTAAAACACTTGCTATCATAACTATTACTAATAATGCCAGTAGTGCTTCTGTAAGCATAGAGCCGAATGCTACAAATTTACCATCGCTTTCTTTGATTAATTGTTTTGATGACGTACCACTTGCAACTAAAGAATGGAAGCCTGAGATTGCACCGCAAGATACGGTTATAAATAATATAGGGAATAATGGCCCGTTTTTGGAATCAAAGGAAATATACATTGGTCCTGTCATTGTAGGATGCAAGACTAATATTCCGACAACACCGATAAGCAAACCGAAAATCAAAAGATACATTGATAAATAATCACGAGGTTGTAATAATATCCATACGGGCAAAGTTGCGGCTATCAGTGAATAAATTATAGTAAATATTAACCAAAATTGGTAACTTGCAACAATTGGTGCATAATCTCCGAGAATAATCAATCCGAATAGAGTAAGAAGTCCTAATACAGTTCCCAAAGTTAGTTTTAGACCTTTTCTAAAAACTAATATACCGAATACCATTGCAATCAACATTATTCCAATAGTCGGTACGACAATCTCGGGTTTATCTGCCAATGTTTTTGCTGTAAGGTCTGCAAATACGGCTTGAACTAAGGTTAATGTTACCCAAACAAATACCGCAAATATTTTACTCGCTCTTTTGGATACTGCAAGCTCAGCTACTTCTGTTATAGAAACTCCTTTGTTGCGTAAAGAAGCTATGAGACTTGTGTAATCGTGAACTGCTCCCATAAAAACCGAACCTAATATAATCCATAGTAATGCCGGAAGCCAACCGAATAAAAAATATCCGATGATAGGACCTACAATAGGTCCGGCACCCGCTATTGATGAAAAATGATGTCCGAATAATATCGCAGGTTTAGTCGGGACATAATCCTTCCCGTCATTTATTTCTCTTGATGGTGTTATATTATCATCATTTGAATGAATAACTTTCTTTTTAATGATATTTCCATACCAAAGATATCCGAAAATCAACCAAGCTATACCAAAAATTACAATAATTGCCGCATTCATATCTTACCTCAAATAGTGAAAGAACAAAACATATAAATTTAATAAAAATTTCTCAAAAATATTAATGAAATTTATTTGTAAACATAAAACATTAAGCGTAAATTATAAACTTTAAAATTTCTATTTTGTTAAGTTTAAAAAATTAGGATAAATATTATGAATAATTTTATTAAAATTTCGTTGATAATAATTTCATTAGGATTATTATTTTCTTGCAATAACGAAAAGTCTTCTCCAAAAAAAGAGGCAGATATGAATAAGTTAAATCCTACAATTCAAAAAAGAATTGATATTTATGCTAAAACGAAAATTACCGGTGATATTTCTCATTTAACTGATAATCAAAAAAAGGTTATTAAATTATTAGCTGATGCAGGGCATTTGGTTGATGAAATTTTCTGGCAACAAACTTCCCCAAGTGCGATTCCAACAAGAGATTCATTGAAAAAATTGAATACTCCCGAAGCTAAACAATCTCTTGAATTTGTAATGATTAATTATGGACCTTACGATAGAATAGATAACGAAAGAAGATATATAGGGCAAGGTCCCGAGTTTAGACCCAAGGGAGGGACTTTCTATCCAATGGATATGACCAAAAAAGAATTTGAAGATTATGTTAAAAATCATTCCGAACAAAAAGAAGAATTGGAAAGCCAATATACAGTGGTAGTTCGTGATAAAGATAAATTGAAGGCAGTACCTTATTCAGTAGCTTATCCTCTTTTGCAAAAAGCGGCAATGAAGTTGGAAGAAGCCGCAAATTTTGCTGATAATATTACATTAAAAAATTATTTAATTTTACGTGCTAACGCTTTCAGAACTAATGATTACTTTGAAAGCGATATGGCTTGGATGGATATTAAAGATAATGATATTGACGTTATCATAGGACCTATCGAAAATTATGAAGATGCGCTTTATAACTATAAATCCGCTTTTGAATGTGTTGTTATGGTAAAAGACAATGCGGCGGCAAAAGAATTAATTCTATTCAATCAGCACGTAAAAGATTTTGAAGACGGTCTTCCTTATGCTCCCGAAAATAAAAAGTATATTAGGAAAAAAGTCGGCAACGGAACGCAAATTAATTTTGTGAATGTACTTTATTTTGGCGGTGATTCTCAAACAGGCGTAAAGACGATTGCTTGCTCTTTGCCGAATGACCCCAGAGTAAGAAATGCAAAAGGCGGAGGCAAAAGCACAATGTATAAGAATTTGATTGAAGCAAAATTTGATAAGATGGTGTTGCCTATTGCAAAAATTTTGTTGGAACCCGAGCAAGCCAAATATGTAGATAAAAATGCTTTTATGACATTTATTACTTTGCATGAAGTTTCGCATACACTTGGCAGGGGATTTGTTTATGGCAATAAGAAGTTGACCGTTCGCAAATCTTTAAAGGATAGATTTTCAGCTATTGAAGAAACCAAAGCAGATATTTTGGGTATGTATAATCAAAAACATTTACTTGATTTGGGTGTTTTCACAAAAGATGATATTAAAAAATCTATGATGACTTATTTGCCCGGATTGTATCGCTCTATTAGATTTGGTGCCGAGGAAGCACACGGAAAAGCTAATTTAATACAATTGAATTTTCTCAGAGAAGCAGGAGCTATTACAAAAGATAAAAACGGGAAGTTTGTTATTAATGAAGATATTTTCTTTGATAAATGTGCTGAGCTGGCAAAGATTATTTTGACAACTGAAGCCGAAGGTGATTACGACAGAGCAGGTAAAATTATTGCTAAATA
>CAZVPQ010000064.1:0-9118 GCA_964628675.1 uncultured Hyphomicrobiales bacterium
GCAGTTTGTGGCGGGAAAGTTCCCTTACAATAAACGTCCTTATATTATCAATACTTCAATAATATAAATTAAAATTTCTTCAAAAATTCAACAAAATCATCTAATTCTTTTTTAGTTCTTTTTTCAGTAACGGCAATTAACAATCCCGTATTTAATCCCTTGAATTTATTAGTATCAATACCCGGTAAAAATCCTTCTTTTTCACCCTCAATAATGATTTTTGAGATGGGCTGTGGCGTATTAACTAAAAACTCGTTAAAGAAAGGTTTGTTGTTCGCTAATGAGTAACCCGGAATATCTTTAATTTTGGAAGCTAAGTAATGTGCTTTTTTGTAGGATTGTTCAGCGACATCTTTAACCCCTTGCTTACCCATAGTTTCCAAATAAACTGTTGCCGCCAACATATTTAATCCTTGGTTTGAACAGATGTTGGAAGTTGCTTTCTCTCTTTTTATTTGTTGTTCACGAGTTTGTAAAGTTAAAACAAAACCGCGAGTTCCTTCTGTATCTTGTGTTACACCCGAAAGTCTTCCCGGTAATTTCCTGACAAATTTTTGTTTAGTCGCGAATAATCCTAAATAAGGACCTCCAAAACTCAAAGGAATACCAAGCGATTGTCCTTCGGCAACTACAATGTCGGCATTGTATTCGCCCGGAGCTTTTATTAACCCTAATGAGATTGGGTCGGCAGAAACAATAAACATAGCTTTATTTTTATGAGTAATTTTTTCAATCTCAATAACATCTTCCAAGTTACCATAAAAATTAGGTTGCTGTACGATAACGCCCGATACATTTTCACTCATTGATTTTTCCAAAACATTTAAATCGCAAGTACCATCTTCGGCTATGATATTAGTAAATTTTAAATCTCTTCCGCGACAATATGTTTTTAAAACTTCTAAGTAATTAGGGTTAATTGTACCTGCAATAAGAAATTCTTTTTTCTTGTTTTGTGCGTGGGACATTAGACAAGCCTCAGCTAAAGCAGAAGCCCCATCATACATAGATGCATTTGCAACATCCATTCCGGTTAAAGCACAAACCATAGATTGATATTCATACATTGCTTGCAAAGTTCCTTGCGAAACTTCCGCTTGATATGGTGTATATGCAGTCTTGAATTCAGGTTTGCTAAGAACATTGTTGACTATAGACGGAATAAATCTGTCATAAGCTCCTCCCCCGATAAAACATATATGCGTACTTGCAGTAATATTTTCTTGGGCATAAGATTTAACTAATTTGATAACTTCGTATTCCGATAAAGGTTCGGGCAAATCCAATTTGCCATTAAATTTAATTTCTTCCGGTATATTATCAATTAAACTATCAAAAGAATCTACTCCTATGTCTGCCAACATCGTTTTACGTTCTTCATCTGTATTCGGTACAAAACTCATTATCTATCTCCTGATTAAATTAATAATTGCAAAAATATAAACAACAAATTTAAGTTGTTTTATCATCTAATCCAAAATTAAAACTAAGTTGCTTTTATAAAAAATAATGAAAAATGCGAAGTCAATAATAATTAGAATTTTGATTTGGATATTATGGACAAATATATTGAATTATGGCTTAGTGTAATAATCCTTATTTTAATTAGGTTTATTTAATTGCAACACCCCAACCGGAAACCACCAATTCAGGTGAATCAAGACAATTTGTTTCAAAGAATAAGTTGAAATTAAAAGGTCCGGTTTTCTTAAGATTGAGTTTTATTACAATTTTGAGATGTCCTCGCGGTTTAATAATTTGATTTTGATATATATTTGTGCTTAGATAATCATAGGGATTTTTTATATCTGTGATTATGTATTTTTTATCGGTTTTATTTTTAATAACAATTTCTTTTGTGTATTCTTGACCTATTTTCGGATTACCAAAATTGAAATAATTTACAGACATATAGTCCAAAGAGCGGAATACGTTTGCAACTAATGTAAGAACTGTAATAGGTGTGGGTTGGGAATTGGAATAGATAGTTATTGATTTATTAATAAGTCCTTTGTATGAAGTAATATCCAAAGAGATTGGTAGTATAGCAGAATCATTAGGATTAATTATATTTTTGCTCAATGGTGCTGTAGTACAACCGCAGTCCGGTTTAACTTTCTTTATAATCAATATAGAGTCTCCTCTATTAAAAATTTTTATATTAACTTTCAAAGGAGATTGTTGCAATCTGACCAAACCAAAATCATAGTTATTTTTAATGCTTAATACTAATTTGGGTTGTGCACATATTCCATATACAAAAGAAATGAAGACAATAAAAATAGTTCGCAACATTTTTTCCCTCTATATCATATCAAAAATGATTAATATATTCTAAACTAATATTTCTACGGAAACCAGAGCTTTTATTAATATTTTCGAGTAAGTCAATTGCTTGAATTTCTAATGTAAATCCATTTGCAACCACCCATCTTAAAGATAAATTTAATAAACCCTTATCTCTCATATATATCGAATTCTTGTCATCAAATGCAAAACTATATTCCCCGTTCAAGGAAAAAGAATTCCAAATTGAATGTTCAAATCCTAAATATAGATTCGGAATCCTGTTCTTTGGTAATGGTTCAAAAGAATAATTAATTCCACCGTGGAAAGCTACTAAACCTAATAACCATCTAAAATTTTTGCTCAATGATAAAAATATACCCGGTGATAAAATTTGGAATCTCTTGTCAGCATTGAAATATTTTTCAACACCTTGAGTATTGATTCCAATTAAAACAGCAGGACTAAAATCTTTCTCATTTAATATTCTATATTTAAAATGAATACCGGGAATATTTTGCCATTGGATTTCTCCAACTCCTATAATATTAGTTCCATTAAAACTAATCCCCATATTAAAGTTAGTAAATGGCGAAGCATCAATTTCTGCCATTAGTCCGCCCCCCGGAAATACAGAAGAATATAAAGAAAAAGCACCTTTATCTAAAACACCTGCGGTTGGCATCAGCACAATCCTTCGAGATTCATAAGTGGCATTTCCACCGGCAGATCCTTGACCAAATAGCGAAATTATTGTCAAATTTAGAAACAAAAAATAGATAGCTATTGTTTTCATAATAATTTTCCCCCTTATTGTTTTTATGCTTATTGAAAAGATAAATAAAAAAAACATTTGAAACAAGTATAATTTTATAATTACCTCAAGATATGCTGTGTTTTATGCTTTTTTTTGAGGATTATTAGAACAATTTAAAAATAATTTTAAATAAAATGAAACGAATTGGGTTTTAATGTGTTATTATATATATAGGGATTGCAATTTTAATTTTTTTCTCTTATGTTTGTAAGTAAATAAAGGAATTTTTATGCGATATTTATTACCAATATTATTATATATTCTATCTACTGCAAATATTTTCGCACAGATAGATCCATCAAATACAATATCTTCTTCTTATCAAGGTAAACATTTTTATTTGGGTTTTATGCAAAATGAGATTGATAATCAAGGTATTCTATTATTGGAAATATTAATAACCTCTAATTATCCCGCCAATATTACAGTAAAAATTCCAAATGAAGCAATTAGAAATTATAGAATAAAATCCGACTCCATTTTAAAAATTGATTTACCTCGGGAATTGGAAATCAAAGAAAATGAAATAATTGAACATAAAATAATTGAAATAATTTCAAATGTACCAATATTGATTTACGCCTTCAATAGTAGGGAAGCAACCAGCGCTTGCTATACTGCCGTACCTGTTTCTCAATGGGGGCAAGAATATGTTGCTATGTCCTATCCTAATGACCAATACTTTTCGACTTTTCAAAACACTCATGATTCAACTTTATTAATACCAAGAAAAAGTGAATTTTTGCTTTTGGCAAAAGAAGATAAAACGCGAATTACAGTTATATCTCATTCTATGACTCAAAGTCTTAGACAACCGGGAAAGCCTTTCTATGTTACATTAAACAAGGGCGATAATTATTTAGTTCAATCTTATAATTATCAAATCGGAGAAGGTGATTTAACAGGAACCATTATTCGTTCTGATAAACCGATAGGCGTTATTTCCGGGCATGTGAGAACAGCTATACCTCAATTTATGGACCAACATTTTGAAAGCAAAGACCACATAGCGGCAATGTTGCCTCCTACACAATCTTGGGGTCGAGAATTCTATTCCGTTCCATTTGATATGAACGATGGTGGGGATATGTTTAGAATTACTTGTATCGAACCAAATACTTTTGTAACGATGACGATTAAAGACTCCGTTAGAACTTTACAATTGCCTGTGCCGGGGTCATTTGCAACTATTCCGAGAGTTAGCAAACCTGCGAAATGGACTTCAAATAATCCAGTTCAAATTGGGCAGTTTATGATGAGAATAGGCGGCGATGACGATAATTTATATTATGATCCCTGTTTAGTTATTTTGCCTCCTGCTGAACAATACGTTAATAAAATGATTTTTCAAACTGTTGGTAATGAACCTGTAAACCCAGATCAATACATAGGATATGCTATTTATCTGGTTGCTGATTATGAGGCGGCGTGGACTCTAAAACTTGATAATAAATTAGTCAGGAATTTAGATAGTAATTTTGTTAAAAATGTTATACCCAAATCATCTCGTTTTTGGACTCGATTGCTAATTCCAAGCGGTAAGCATATATTAACTTCTGACAAAGGCAATTTTTCGGGAGTAACTTATGGTTTCGGGCAAGCAGATGCTTATGCAATGACTTTAGGTTCTTCTTTGTCGAATCCTTATGTTGACGATTCAATTCCTCCCAACATTTTCATCGAGGAGCATTGTGGGAAAATATCAGGAACGATTAGCGAACCGGTAGATCCCAATAGCTCGGGTTTGCTTTTTGCTGTAATGAATGACAATAGTTTTAATTATAAATATACACTAAATCCGGAAATTTCGGATTTTACATTCTCTACAACATTCACTGCCGAACCGATTGATTATATGCAAAACGGCAGATTTATTTTCGAATACAGGGATAAAAACGGTAACGGAAATGTTTATGACCATTTTTATTATGGTGTTGGAATGGATATTCCCGATACTTTGGATTTTGGTGTTGTCAATAATGGTGATTCTGTTTGTATTTATCAATCCTTACTCGCATCGGGCAATATTAGTGTAAGACTTGATTCAATAAAATTCGGAAGAGTTGATAAGCGTTTACATTTATATAACATAACCCCTGTTCCGGCTACTTTAAATAATGGAGATAGAATTGAATTTAATTTATGTTTTGCACCTAATAATAATGTTAATTATCTTGAAGAAAAGCTGTATTTATATTTTGATTGTGATAGAGTTGATTCTATAATTGTATTAGCAAGCATAAAAGCGCCCGGACTATTAACAATAGGATATAATTTCGATAAAATTTGTTTAGGTGATTCTGCAATTGGAATAGTTTCTATTGTTAATAATGGAAATGTTAAAATAAAAATTGATTCTATAAGAGAAATAATACCAAATAATCAATTTGATTATAAATCATTAAATACAAAAATATTCCCAAGAACGCTCTCGCCCGGTGATTCAGTATCGGCTCTTGTAATATTTAAACCTTTAGTTCTTGGAATAAGTAAATTGTTTTTAAGTGCCGATAATAATTCCAATATAGTAAATCAATTTATTGTTGCCGGTATAGGTGTAAGTTCCGAGATTAATTCTATTAATATCAATTGGGGTAAAAAACGAATTGGAACTAAGAATGATAGTGTATTTTACTTGCGTAATGATGGCGAATGTGATGCACATATAATTTTCGATGGATTTGACGGAAACATAATGACTTTTTTCAAAGATAGTTTGGATAGTATTAATACAATTATCGCAAAGTCGGACAGTTTGAAATTTTTCAGTTCTTTTATTCCGAACAAAGTTGATACTTTCAGGCTTCTGTCTTTTTATAGAATATTAGCTCCGAATCAAGAACCTGTAATAATTAATTTGTTTGGCATTGGTTCTTTACCAATAATAACTACAAAAAACGTTGATTTTGATACTTTAGACATTTTTACAACAAAAGATACAACTTCCGAGATAATTTATAGTGGTGGCAACGAGAGGCTTTGGTTAGATTATAAATCAATGGAAGGAGATACTAATTCATTTACGGTAATGAATAATAAATTATCAGATTTAAAAAACATATATTTAGATTCCGGCAAAACATTACAAATACCTATTGAATTTCATCCCTTAAAATTAGGACTTCACCAAATGGCTCTACATTTTACTCATGATGCTATGCCTAATTATAATACAGATGATACTGTTATTTATATAAGTGGTTTTGCAGTTCCTGCCGATACTATTCAAGCTAACCTATCGACAAATGATAATTTCCAATATTTGCCGTGTCGTACAAATGTTTTCCCATTTTATATAGAAAATTCGGGGAATGTGTCATTAAGTTTGGATACTATTGACATTATTTACAATAATGTAGATGCTCAATGGGAATATCCACTTGGATTGCCAATCAATATTGAACCGGATTCAACTTTGATTCTTAATTTGAATATAATACCTTGGGCTGATCAAAAAGCTAATATTCAAATTTATTCGGTATTCAATGATACAATCAAATATTTATCTGATGTTTATGATATAAATGAAACGATAAATAAATTAAGTATAAATCCACCGACAAATGAAAGATATAAAATTGGAGATACAACGAATATGACATTTTCGGGGAAAATACCTAATGGGATAGAAGATACTATTGATTTTAATTTAGAATATAATATTGATCAACATTACTTTTTTCTATTAGAAAATCAAACAAATTTGATTGTTTCAAATTCGAGTTCTACAAATACTATTCCCGTTGGTTTATTACAAACTATTGATAAAATAATTGTATCTAATCCTCAGAAAATTAATATTAACGATTCGAGTGATTGGTCAATGAATCTAAAATTATTGACTTTATTAAGTCAAGAAAAAACGACTAAAATAACAGCTAAAGTTAGTGCAAATCAATGTTATGAATCGGCAGAAATTGAATTCAATCCGACTTTTTATGGTGTATGTGCATTTGATTTGAGAAAAATAGTAAAATCAAGAAAAGTTATTCCGGAAGTGCAAATTGTACCAAATCCGGCTTTTAATGAATTATGTATAAAAATTAATTTAATGAGCGATGACCTTGTTATTATTAGTATTTACGACGATACTGGAAAAAATATTTTAAAATCACAAAATTTTAATTTGAAAAAAGGTTCATATTCTCTTATATTTGAAATTAGCCAATGGGCATGTGGAATATATATGCTTTCGGTGGAGACAAGTTTAGGATTGAATAATAGAATATTTATGATAAATAAGTAATAGAAGGTTTACTATGAAGATTCGTTTACTCCCTTTAGCAGTAGCTTTTATATTGATAGCTCAAACAGTTGTTGTGTTTGGACAAGGTGCTAATCCTTTAGCTCCTGAAACAGATAGATCGGTTATTTATACCGGACCTGTTTTCGGTTACAACAGTGTCAGCCATTCAGCAAATAGAATAGCAACTTTTGCAGGTGATGCTTTATGCCCATATTTTGATGGAGGAACAGGACAAGGATTTTATTTCGGTTGGTCTTATGAACAACACTTAGGTAAAAAAATTGAAGAATCTACTTCATCAATAATCGGTCGTGTTATTTACAGTACATACCCGGGTTCAATGACAACTTCAGGAGATGATTACCCATCATTGGTAACTAGTGATCAAGACCCTTCGAATGTAAGAGTTATAAGATCCAAAACTAAACATGATGTTGATATTTCTTATTCAGTGATTGCCGTAGAAATAATGTATAAACAAAATCTTTCAACCAGTGTGCCTTTGGGCTTAACAGTTGGACCTACTTTTGAATTTCCGATATCTAAGAATATCACACAACAGTATAAATTACTTACAGAGGGTGTGGAATTTAAAGATGATCCGCAATATACTTATGCTGATAATCACAGAACCGTAACTGTAAAAGACGGACCAATTGAAAATGCACTTGGATTTAGATTTGGAATAAAAGTAGGTATTCAATATGAAATAATTGTAAAACAAGGTTGGACATTAATACCAACGGCTTATTATAATTATGGTATTACAAAAGTTAAATCCGACGAAGACTGGCGAATCAATGCATTTCAAGTAGGAATGGATATAAGGTTTGCACTATAAGGATTTTAATTTTGAGTTAAATAATATTTTTGCGTCTGTAATTTGAATTGCAGACGCTTTTTTTTAAAAGAAAGTTGTTATGGATACATTATGGGCTACTTGGCGTTCAAAATACATTGATGGGTTTAAAGACGAAAAAACCGATCCGGCTAATAATCCTTGTTTTATTTGTGAAGCGGCACAAAATAGTAATTCTGATAAAGAATTATTAGTCGTGGCAAGAAGAAAATATTGTTTTGTTATGCTAAATAAATATCCTTATAACGGAGGGCATATTTTAGTATCCCCATATCGTCATATAGGTGAATTTGACAAACTGAGTGATGAAGAATTACTAGATATAATGCATACAATCAGAGAATCAACCAATATCATCAACGAGATTAGCAAACCACAGGGATTTAATATAGGAGCTAATATCGGCAGAGAAGCAGGTGCCGGTATGCCATCTCATATTCATTTTCACGTTGTCCCGAGATGGAACGGCGATACAAGTTTTATGTCAGTGCTTTTTGAAACTAAAGTTATTTCTCAATCATTACAAGAAACTCAAAAGCTTCTCTATGATGCTTTTGCTAAATCTAAATATCAAATTAAATAATTTAATAAATGTATGATACAAAAAAGTGCAAGGAATAACAGCTAAAAAATCATTGAGTCAAAATTTCCTCAATGATAAAAATATTATTCTTAAAATTATTAAACTTGTTAATTGCGAGCAAGAAGATTTGATAATTGAAATAGGCCCCGGGCAAGGTGCTTTAACGGAGTATCTTTTATCTGAAAAAATATATTTAACTGCTGTTGAATTTGATAATAGAGCTGTCGATTTACTAAAAGAAAAATATCCAAAAGACAAATTCCCAAGTTTTGAGTTAATAAATGAAGACATAAGAAATATCAAAATTAAAGATGTTCTTGATAGATT
>CAZVPQ010000065.1:0-8944 GCA_964628675.1 uncultured Hyphomicrobiales bacterium
AAGCTGTTACAGAAGAAGATTATTGTGCTCATGTTAAAAATAACAAAGGACTAATTTCAAAATTAATATACGATGAAAAATTTGCTTCAAAATTAGATTCTACATTTATTGATTTATCGAAATTTTTAGAACAAATCAAAAAATATGGTATTAATATTAATGCACGATTAGGCACAAGACCATAAACTAATTTTATATTTTTATTTTAAATCTTCTTTTCGGCTCTAATATCAGCAATAAGATTAATATATTTTAAGTAATCTAACTTTTTTTTCATAATTTGCAAAAATTAATAAATGGATAAATGAATGAGTAAAAAAAATAATAAATCAAAAGCCAAAGAATTAACTGATAATAACAAAATACGATTGAACAAATTCCTTGCTGAGCATGGAGTTGCTTCACGTAGAAAAGCTGACGAATTGATTCAAAGAGCTGTTGTTAAAGTAAATGGCTCAATAATTATTGATCTTGGCACTAAAATTAATCCTAATGATAGAGTTACTGTTTTTGGGGATCCCGTTAAATCTAAAAAGAAAAATGTCTATATAATTTTAAACAAACCCAAAGATTCAATAACGACAACAAATGATGAATTAGGCAGACGCACTGTTTTAGATATTATCAATTCTCGCCAAAGAATTTTCCCGGTAGGTAGATTAGATAGAAATACAACAGGTTTGTTGCTGTTAACAAATGATGGAGAATTAACTTATAGATTGACGCATCCAAAATATCAAATTGAGCGTGTGTATAATGTTGTATTAGATACAAAGCTAAAAAGACAAGATGCTGAAAAAATTGCACATGGCATCAAAATTCCTAATGAAGAAATGAGTCCATGTGAAGTTTTTATTAATCCAAAAGACAATACAAAAGTTTCTCTCTCTTTGACTGAAGGCAAGAATAGAGAAATACGTAAAATATTTGAATATTTGGGCTATAAAGTAAAAAAATTAGATAGGAAATACTTTGCTAATCTCACAAGTGCAGGTCTAAAAAGAGGCGAGTATAGACATCTTAGTCCAAAAGAAGAATTGGCATTGAAAAAACTTGTTAGGTTAAAATAATATATTTATTAGCTTGTACAATATTTTAATTAGATAAATGTTTATTAATAATATTAAGGAATTTAAGATGAAATATTATTTCTATATAACGACAATAACATTAATATTTGTAATATTTAATATTGTTGAGGCACAAGACAACAAAACAGATAAACTTATAGCATCAAATTATGCGGCTCAAGACACTGCTTCAACTGAATTACTTGAAACTGAAAATGAGTTCAAAAGTCCCGAGACAAACCCAATTCCTGATGATATTAGGCAAAGATGCTCCGAATTCTATAACAGTTTAATGAATGAGACAGTTAGCGAAGCGTATAACAACTTATTTAGGGGTAGCCCGATAAGTAGAAATCAAGATAAAATTAGAAATTTAGTTGTAAGCACTACAAAAGCAATAGAAATATATGGGAAATTATATGGATACGAAGCAGTAGGAATTAATAAAATATCGCCTTCATTTTCAATAGTAAAATACTTCAGTTTGCATTCTTTAAATCCTATTGAATGGACTATAACTTTTTATAAATCACCGACTATCGGTTGGATTGTTTTGAATTTTAAGTTTTCTGATACTTTTTAATACTTCTCTTTCTTTTGGAGCAAACAATTGTAAATTTCTTAATATCGATAATAGTAAAAAATATACAGGAGTTTTAATGAATAACAACAGAAGAGATTTTATTAAACAAGCAGGATTATTTACTGCATTATCAGCCATAGGGACAACAATTCCGTCAGCATTATCTATTGGAAATCAAAAAGAATTATTTTTGAACAATACCGAACATAAGCTACCAAAATTACCTTATGATTTTGATGCCTTAGAACCTGTTATTGATGCTAAAACAGTAGAAATACATTATACAAAACACCATCAAGGCTATGTCAACGGACTCAATAAAGCGGAAGCAAAAATCACAGACGCTATGGGTCGAAAAGATTATTCGGAAATTGATTATTGGA
Organism: uncultured Hyphomicrobiales bacterium; assembly: GCA_964628675.1. Classification (GTDB taxonomy): domain Bacteria; phylum Bacteroidota; class Ignavibacteria; order Kapaibacteriales; family UBA2268; genus CAZVPQ01. The sequence goes on from CAZVPQ010000065.1 coordinate 2,037, forward strand.
CCAAAAAAATGGCTTTTACAGGTGCCGGCAATTTCTTACATACTCTTTATTGGAATTCTATGTCTGAGAATGGTGGAGGCAAACCGAAAACTTCAATTATGGATAGGATGAAAATTGATTTTGGCTCTTTTGATAATTTCAAATCTTACTTTAGTTCTGTTACGGCTAAAGTTGAAGGTAGCGGTTGGGGAATCTTGGCAATGAAACCTGAAACAAAGCAATTAATTATTTTGCAGGCTGAAAACCATCAAAAATTAACGACTTGGGATATAGTCCCTATAATGGCTCTTGATGTTTGGGAACATGCTTATTATTTGAAGTATCAAAATCATCGCAAAGACTATATTAAAGAATGGTGGAATATTGTAAATTGGGATAATGTAGAGAAAAATTATAATCTACATATTCAAAATAATAAATAGATTGGGTGTAAAATGTTATTAATAAGGAATTGTAAAGTTATACTTCAAATTTGGAGATTATGATTAAATAATCGAAAGCGAAAAATAATTTGTATAAATAAAAAAAATCTGTTAAATTTGTAGTTCTTGTATTTCAAATATACTGGGATGTGGCCAAGTGGTAAGGCATCGCCCTTTGGAGGCGACATTCGCAGGTTCGAATCCTGCCATCCCAGCTTTTTTTTTAAGTATTTTAAGAAAAGCAAATGCCGGATTTTAAAATAGCGTGTGGGAGATCAAACAGCAACTTGTCTCAAAAAGTTGCTGACGCTTTGGGATTACGACTATCCGAAGTAGAAATAAGATCTTTCAGTGATGGTGAAATATGGGCTAAGTATAATGAAAATGTACGCGGTGTGGATTTATTTATTATTCAATCTACATTTGCTCCAGCTGAAAATCTTATGGAGCTTTTAATATTGATTGATGCCGCTAAACGTGCTTCGGCAAATAGAGTAACAGCTGTTATTCCTTATTTTGGTTATGCACGGCAAGACAGAAAGGATCAACCGAGAGTTTCAATAACTGCAAAATTAGTTGCTAATTTATTGACTCGTGCAGGTGCCGATAGAATAATAACTATTGATTTGCATTCAGCACAAATTCAAGGTTATTTTGATATACCCTTAGACCATTTATATGCTTCTACTGTCTTAATTAAAGCTTTAAAAAAATTAAATATTGACAATCCCTCTTTTGCCGCTCCCGATGTTGGAGGTGCAAAAACTGCGAGAGCTTATGCTAAGCGTATGGGACAAGGAAATTTAATATTAATTGACAAAAGGCGTCCCAAACATAATGTTGCAGAAGTGATGAATATTATTGGTGATCCAAAAGATCAAAATATTGTTATTGTTGACGATATGATTGACACTGGAACAACCTTTATTAAATCAGCCGAAGCATTAAAAGATGCAGGAGCTAAAGAAATTATAGGTGTTTGCGTTCATCCTGTATTGTCAGGCGAAGCAATGCATAAATTGCAAGAAACTGACGCCGTTCATAAAATATTAGCAACCGATACGGTACCTTTGAAAAAAGAATGTACTAAAATAGAAGTTGTTTCTGTTGCAGATCTATTAGCAGAAGCAATTGTGAGAACTCACGATAATAGATCAATTAGTTCACTATTTGAAATTGAAAGATAAATATTAAACGTTTAGGATAAATTATTATGAGTAAAATTGAATTAAATGTAAAACTAAGGGATACCGGGAAAAAAGCCGTTAAAGCTACAAGAAATGCAAATATGATCCCCGGTATTTATTATACCAAAGGTAATGAAGCTATTCCTTTTGCTGTTAACCCTAAAGATCTTAGACCATTGGTCTATACAGCAGAAACAAAAATCATTAACATCAAATTTGAAAATGAGGAAGATGCTAACGAAGGCATATTAAAACAAGTTGATTTCGATCCTGTTACAGATGAAATCGTCCACTTGGATATTTTCGGTTTCACAAGAGGTCAGAAAATGACTGTTGATGTTCCTGTTAACTTAATCGGAACTGCCAAAGGAATAAAAGAAGGTGGATTATTACAACATTCATTGCATAAGGTCTCTATTGAATGTCTCCCAAAAGATTTACCAAGCCATTTGGAAATTCACATAGAGCATCTTAGCATTGGGCAATCAGTCTTTATTAAAGATTTAGACTACCCTGAAATCACCTATAACATTCCTGAAAATACTGTCATTGCTTCTATTGTCCTACCAAGAGTTATTACTGAGGACGAAGTTGCTGTTGAAGAAGGAATAGAAGGAGCTCCAGTTGAAGGCGAAGATAAAGTTGAAGGCGAAGATAAAGCTTCAGAATAGTATTATTTTATTTTTTAACAAAAGGGTTTTCTGTCAATGGAAACCCTTTTTTTAATTGAATTATGTGGTTTTTCCAAAAACATAAAAAAAAGAAAATTGATTGGATTATTGCAGGATTAGGTAATCCCGGGCAAAAGTATGCTGATAATCGGCACAATATCGGTTGGATTGTAGCAAATCATTACGCCGAAAAACATAATGCTCCCTTTATTAAATCATCAGTTGATTACTTAGAAGCAATTTTTACAATTAAAGAACAAAATATTTTGATAGCATTACCAATTACATATATGAATAATTCCGGTATTGCATTAAAGCATTTGGAAAAAAAATATGAAATTCCTATCGAAAAGATAATAGTAATTGTTGATGAAATTAATTTTCCTTTGGGGAAAATTCATTTTAAAAATGGAGGAAGCCACGGTGGACATAATGGTATTTCCTCTATAATTCAAGAATTAAATTCGAATCAATTTTATAGATTGCGTTGTGGCATTGATAAAAAGTTCCCGCAAGGTGGTTTAGTCGATTATGTATTATCCGATTTCAAAGATGAAGAAATAGAATTAAAAAATCAAATGGTAAATAATAGTATTAAATCATTGGATTTTATACTACTAAACGGCACTTCCAAATCAATGTCCTATATTAATTCCGCTTCCTTATGGAAAGAACAAAACAAACAGAAATAATTATTCCAATTGAGCAAATTAATTTGGCTCTATATTGTATTTAGTGGGTAATTTTCAATTTTCAATAAATCTGCAATGATTCAATTTTCATTGAATTGCGTAGCAATGATATATTTGTAGTATTAGATTACACAACACAAGTTTGAATTATGTAGCAATGGCATATTTTCGTGTATAGAAAATTTTTGAACTCAGAACTTGGAATATTTTTACGTTTAATCTTTATTGATTTGTGCTTGTTGCAATTAACATAATTTTATTTTTTTATAAATAGATACTTAATTACCCACTTAATTTGATATAGAACCAAAATCAAACACTTGCAATTATGAAAATATTTTTTTAATTTTGTACATTAATCTGGAGGAAAAAATGATAGCATTGTTTCGGAAAAGCATTTTACTAATAGTGAGTTTAAGCTTATTACTATTAATTCAATGTAATGACAACTTTCTGAATCATCTCGCAAGTAATTGTAATGATAATATTTTGGATTTTTTCGACCCGGATACTTTGTTATATGCTATTACTGACAGTATAGAAGAAATTGATGCTGTGCAATTATTTATGAAAAGCCAGCAAACAGGTATTGAACTACCAGGCTCATTGGGAGAAAAAACTTCATTTGCCAAAGCAATGTATTATTTAAACGGATGCCCTTCAAGGATTTCTTTTGTTGAATGTAATGGTAAAAAATTAGATTATTATTCTCAACCAATATTTTATCGCTATTATTGGGACAATAATGAAGTCCCTGAATGCAACAGTAAAATTTATTGGGAAACCAAGTTCAACAAAGAAATCTTATTGGATACAATACCAATACCATACGGATTTAACAATTTAGCATTTACATCGGATTCTCTTGATATTAATAAAGGTGGTTTATTGACTTGGGATTCATCAAATAGTGGAGAAGTTGCTTTTATGCTTTATTGGACAGAAAGGTTTAAAAACGGTGAAACAGGATTCCCCAACTCATCTTTTTTAGGAATATTCCCTGATAATGGTTCTTTTATGATATCAGCTCAAATTTTAAGGAATGCAAATATTCCCGATTCTGCTTCCAAAGTTGAGGTTGTTACTATTGTCCTTTTTAAATGGAACATAAATGCTAAAAAATATGATTCTAATAAAACATTAGTAAATATTGCAATGGTAAATAGTCAAGCTATGTTTTGGGTGAAACAAGAATGACAATATGCCCTCACCCTATTTTTTTAATATAGGGTGAGAGTATATTATTTATGAAATATTCTTTAAACCATCAGTTTATTTTATTATCTCTTCATTATATTCAACTGAGAAATCATTTGATCACTAGTCAAAATAATTCTCGAAGCGGCTTCAAAAGCTCTTTGCGTCGTAATCATTTTTGTAAATTCAGTTGTCAAATCAACATTTGATTGCTCAATAGCTTTACTTGCAATTTTAGTTGATCCGAAAGATTCTAAAGCAGTGCCGATAACAGGTATTCCGCTATTAGGACCAACGGAGAAATAATTCATTCCTTTTTGCATTAATCCATTGGTATTAGTGAATTTAGCAACGACTACCTGTCCTAATATTTCACTTTGTCCATTAGAAAAGGCACCCCAGACTTTTCCGGTATCATCTACATTCAAATTCAATAAATCACCCGATTGATAACCATCTTGAGATTTAAAAGTCAAAGTATTTGTTCCCCCAAAATTAGTCAAGCTCCCACTACTAAGATTATTTGCATCACCAAATTGAATGTTCAAATCCTTAGGCGAGGACTCGTCAAAAGCAGTAGTACTTAAAGCAGAATTCAAATCTGATGCCGCGATACTAACATTCATAGGTGTTTTCAATGTACCGTCAGCATTGAATTGAACAGTTGTATCACTGAGGTTTACATCTACTCCGTCAATCTGACCTGAAACAGAAAATTCATTAGCATTATCAGATTTGACAAATGACAAAGTTAATGAATGAACACCGCCGTTATTATCAAACACGTTAATAGAAGTTTTTCTTTCGAAACCACTTGGGTTAGACGAATTCAAATTCCCACTAATAGTAATATTTTGACTTTGACGAGGCGAGGAAATAATATCAGATGGAATGGTCAAATCACTATATTTAGTATTTAATGTATTTTCACCATTAATATCTTTATTAATCTTTCCATTGCTATCAATATTTATATTATAACCTTGAACGTTAGCACCTGTTGTACTATCAACAAGATTACCCTGTTCATCACGAGTAAACGCACCGGCACGAGTATATAACTCTTGACCATTGTTGTTTACAACAAAAAAACCTTCGCCTTGCAATGCCAAATCTAATGGTCTATTAGTAGTTTCAATTATTCCTTGAGACATATCTTTTGTAATAGAACCAACCTTAACACCTAAGCCGAATTGCATTGGATTTACACCTCCAAGTCCGTTTTGCAGTACTTTGTCGGGAGTTTTACCATATCTATAAATTTGATAAAACTCATCGGCAAAATTTGCTCGCGATGATTTGTAACCTGAGGTATTAATATTAGCAATGTTATTTGAAATAACATCAAGCATTTTTTGGTGAGCTCGCATTGAGCTACTACCCGAAACTAAAGAACGTGTTAATCCCATAAATTATAACCCTCCGTGGTTAATTGTTCTTCCTGAAATATATTTAATTAAGTTTATTTACTATCTAAGTCTTCCTTGACTTTTATAATAAATTATTGATTGGCTTATTTGAAAGGATTCTTCTATCATTCGGAATCCCAAAGAGTTTCCTGCCTAATCCTAAGGCAAGGTCCGACTCTATTTAAGCAATTACCGCCGAATCAATATTTGTAAAAACAGTATCTCCTATATTATTTTTATCAACAACAGTTATAACGGTTTTGTTAGGAACACTAACAATATACGCGTTATTATTTAATATTATCAATGATTCGTTAGCCCCTTTTTGCTCGGCTCTTTGGAACGCACTTGATAATCTCGTTAAATCCTCGGAACTCAATGAAATTTCCCGACTTGTTAATCTCGACTGCGCATGGGCGGAAAATTTGATTTTATTTAGTTCATCGTCAAAGATAGTTTTAAACGACAATTCTTTATTGCCGTTGGTAGTTCTAACATTTGGTCTATTTAATCCCTTGATTCCATTTGCAGGAAGGAAAGGAAGACTAACATTATTTATCTCTGTCAAATCGTAAACCTATACAAAATAAATTAAAATTTTAATTAGTTGAAATATCCAAAACATTTTCAAGAGGTATTTCAGTACCATTTATCACGAGAACCGTACCGTCTTCATTAAATCTAACGGTTTCAATTTTGCCGGAAGTAAATAAATCCGCATTAAACGAAACACCACTTGCATTTTTAGCAACTACCTCGAAAGTATAATCTCCGGAAGCTAAATAATTGCCGTTTTTATCTTGTCCTTTCCAAGATACTTGATGGTCACCTCTGTCCAAATCATAATCTTCGAGATTAAATTCATTAACTACGCTTCCACTGCTATCTTTGATAATAATCTCAGCTGATGAAGCATCATAAGGCAAATTATAACCCAAAGTAGTTTCCTGTTCACCGTCAAAATGAATTTGATTTGTCATAGCTTTAGCCGATTTGCCCAATAATCCGGGCAATGCCAAATTCGACATAGATTGCGATAAAATCAAATTACTTTGAACTTGCGATTCCATTAATGAGCGAATATCAGACAATTGTTCCAACTGGGAAAATTGTGCTAATTGTGCGGCAAACTGCTGATTATCCATTGGGTTCAAGGGGTCCTGAGAACGCAATTGATAAGTAAGCATTTTTAAGAATTCATCTTTGCTAACAGTTGAATTTTTATCAGCTTGTGTTGAAGCATTTGCTCCCCCAGTCAAAGATGAACCTGTAATTCCTGATGTATTCATTTGAGCAACCTCCCTGTTGAAAAACTATTTTCTAAATTTCA
>CAZVPQ010000066.1:0-8882 GCA_964628675.1 uncultured Hyphomicrobiales bacterium
ATTGATTATTATTCCATACTTCATCTATATCTGTCAATAAATTCCCGTTATCATCGTAGGTGTAATTAATTCGCCTATTATCATCCCATCTATCTACTACCCAGAATTTATAGCTAATATTAATAATGCTATCTTTTTCATTATATTGTCGTTCCTCTTTTGAAGAATTCTCCCACTTATTATTTTCCCAATTCTCACGAAAATCCAATACAAGATTACCTTTTGAATTATAAGTATATGTAGTTCTATTATGAAAAATCCATTGGCTACTATCCAAATTTTCAGTAGTTATTGAATGTATTTTACCATCAGGATTAAAAGTATAAGTATATTTTTTCTCAAATGGTTTACTTTGATTAATAGAATAACGATGAATACTTTCAACATAATAATTATTATTGCCGAGTATTACAGGTTTTTTAGTTGTGATGATAGAATTTTCAGAAATTAAATTCTCATTAGTTTGAGAAAAAGCATTAGCAAAAGCAAATATTAATAACAAAATAGAACTAATAGCTTTCATTTTGACACCTTTTTATTAATAGTTAACACAAATAGTAAAAAATTCTAATTCTATTAAATTAATAAAAGATATTGAAATATAAAAATTTAATCCAAATTTACTTCTTTTCCTGAAAGTTTCAATATTGCGGCGGCTATGCTTGGCAGTGTATCTGAATAAGGGGAAATAATCAAATCGGCTTTTATTTCATCTTTTAAATATGGATTACCGAATAATACAGCTATTTTCTTTTTTTCTTCGGATAAATACTCATAGGCACTTAAAATTTCTTTAGGAACTGACAAAGAATGATAAGCTGCAGGTTTAAAGAAAAAAGCAGAGATGATTATATCGGCGTTTTTCATACCGAATTTTAAAGCGTACAAATCTTTTTCTTGAATATCTTTATTAATAAATCCGAAATCACAATCATTTTCTATTGCTTGTGCTAAAATCTTAAAAAACATTGAGCTTATTTCGAGGTCATCATCGTTTTGAAGAAAAGCAAAGCCTCCGACACGTGCTTTTTCTCTAATAGGTATCAAGCTATTGTCACCAAAAATATCAACAGCATTAAAAGCGGCAGAAAGAGCGATTTTTTCATTTTCGGAATATGGGATATTGATTTTATTACTATCGTCAAATTTTCTATTTAATAGACCAACCCAATCCTTAGCTTCAATAATTTTATATACCGAATTGATAACTTGTAATTTTATATCCTCATTATTGCTCAATTCATTTTCAATAATTTCTATTGCATTTTTAGGATTAGTTGGCAATAAGATAATATCATTGCCGGCTCCCAATGCTTTCAAAATAGCTTCCTCTTCTGAAAAATTATTAGTGATTGACTTCATCTCCAAAGCATCGGTCAAAATCAAGCCATCATATTTCAAAGTATTCTTTAAATAATCTGTTATTATTTTTTTTGATAAGGAAGCGGGCAAATTAGATTCATCGAGAGAAGGCACGGATAAATGAGCAATCATAATAGATTTTACTCCGCAAGCAATTGCATGGATGAATGGTTTTATTTCCAAATCTTCTATTCTTTGTTTGCTTTGCTCCAAAACAGGCAAAGCCAAATGAGAATCAACTGATGTATCACCGTGTCCGGGGAAATGCTTCGCACAAGACAAAATCTTCTCCGAATGCAATCCTTTGATATATGCTTCTAAATGCTTGTTTACAGTTTCAATATTATCACCAAAAGACCTAATATTTATTATAGGATTTTCTTTGTTTGAATTAATATCACAAACCGGTGCTAAATTCCAATCAATACCTATAGACTTAGATTCTTTTGCAACAAGTGAAGCACAATCTATTGTATGCTTTGTATTATCTGTTTTGCCAAGTGCCATAGCTTGAGGAATAGCTGTTCCGTTTTCCAATCTCATCGGCAAACCGTATTCAAAATCAGCATTGAATAATAAAGGAACTTTTGCAATACTTTGCAGAACTCTTATCATACTTGCCGTGGTTCCCATATTACCCGAGAAGATACAAAATCCACCTATCCCTAATTCAACCAAATTATGAATTTCTTGTTGATAATTTTTATCCTCATAATATTTATCAGTTGATAAGCGTGGGAAAACTAATTGAGCCGCTAATTTTTCATTAGACCATTTTTTAATATTTTCTTTTTTCAATTTCATAAATTAATCCACAAATTCAATATCCGACTTCTCAAAATCTTTCAATAATTTTCGCAATTTATCGGGAATCCTCAATGATTTATTCTCTTTTATATCCAAATAAACCAACACCGAAGAATTTTTTACCAATATAATGCCACTATCCAATTGGATGATATTACTAAAATAAACTGATGAGTTTTTTACTTTGGTAATCCTTGTATAGACTTTATAAACATCGCCATATCTTGCCGGATTAAAATAATCCATTTCGGTATGAACAATCATAAACGGAAAAGTTTTAATTAATACTTCCGGTCGCATATCCAAACCAAGATTCCTGAAATATTCGGTTCTTGACCATTCAATCCAATAGAAAAACTGAATATTATGCACTACATTATAAGAATCAACTTCGCTAAACTTGACTCTTCCATCTGTAAAAAATTTATATAGTTTTAATTCCTCTTCTAATTTGCTTAACATATTAGCCATTCCTTACTCCCATTATTCTTCACCATTGTCGTTAGTGTCAATATCAAATAAATCCGTCATTGTTGCATAAACTTTATTATGCATTTCAACAAATTTTTTATATGTTTCATCTTTACCATCTTCAAGATTCTCTCTCAATAATTTCACATCTTCCTTGAATAAATAAACTAAGTTTTTTACTTGAAAGATAAATTCATAATCATCTTTTGAGAAATATTTCTTTTTATTAAACTTTGTAAAATGATTCATCAAAGAATCCAAATTGGAATCGGTAGTCAATAAAACAAAATCATAATTCTCGTAATTATCTTCATTATCAAGATTATCTTTAATTATATTAATTGTTAAATAAATCTGATATAAGGAAATACTAAATGTAGTATTTATATTGTCTATAAGTAATTCCGGACAATCATTTTGTGAATCATTACTTTGAGCAAAAAGATTATTGGAAAAAGTGAAACAAAAAATGACAGCAATAACTACAACTAATATAATTTTTCTCATAATATTATCCCCTCACAATATATTAATACGCTAATTTATAAGCAACCTCTTTTATTACTTTCGCGGCTTTCAATGCTTGTTGGCGGCTAATTTGGAAATGGAAAACAGCTCTGAAAGTATTTTCTCCGAATTGAATAATTCTAACATCTCTCTCTGCACAAAGCTTTTCAAATTCATTTGAATTAAATTTTACATCGTGTTTGAAAACAACAATATTAGTATCAACCCTTGATAAATCAATATTGATAAATTCAGATTCACTAATACTTTTAGCAAATTCCTTAGCTATTTTATGCGTTGCGGGAAGTAATTTAAAATTATTATTGATGGCATAAATACCTGCCGAAGCAATAATCCCGACTTGCCTCATACCCCCACCCATAATTTTCCTAAACCTACGGGCTTTTTTAATATTGCTTTTGGTGCTTGCAACAAGTGAACCTATGGGCGATCCCAAGCCTTTGGACAAGCAAACCGATACGGTATCGAAATATTTGGCATATTCATTCATTGGAATACCTGTTTCCGCAGAGGCTTCCCAAAGTCTCGCACCATCACAATGAAACAACAATTTATTTTTTCTGACTTCTTTTTCGATTTTATCAATTTCTTCTATTGGAATAATTGTCCCACCGTGGCGATTATGAGTATTTTCCAAACATACAAGTGAAGTATGGGGATAATGCTCATTGTCAGGATGAACTAGATTTTTAATATTTCTTGAATTGATAACACCTCGCCTTGTTTTTAAAGTTTTTAATTGTACTCCGGAAAGAACAGCAGGTGCGGCGGCTTCGTAATTAAAAATATGTGATTCGGCTTCAACAACAACTTCATCGCCGGGATTAGTCAATATATGAATGGAAATCTGATTAGCCATAACTCCTGACGGCACAAAAACAGATGCTTCTTTCCCTAAAATATCGGCAACGTATTCTTCCAATTCATTAACAGTAGGGTCTTCTGCAAAAACATCATCACCGACTTTTGCAGATGAAATAACTTTTCTCATTTCATCAGTCGGCACGGTAACCGTATCACTTCTAATATCTATCATTTTTTTACCTCATTTTTATTGGTTAATGAATTACTTTTAACTCTTGTTGAATCTACATCATTTTTATTTTCATTTTTTGATTTCATTATATCTTGCGCTTTTATACCATTTTTTGGTAAAATAACTTCTGTTTTGAATAAAGTATCTTTTGGAACATCAATACCCTCTACCTTCTTTGAAACAGCAGTAAAAATATATCCGTCTTTGACAAATTGTAAATTGGATTTGGAATTTCTTAGTTTAGGATATATCTTATCAATTTTATTTTTCAGTTTATCAGTCAAATCCATAGTATCCGAAGCGATATAAAAATGCACTACTGCAATAACAGGTATATCAAGTCGAACAACACCAATATTAATATTTTTATCCAAAATATGTTTACCAAAATCCATCATTTTTTCTTTATCGTAATTATTTACATTCACAAAAGCAAAAACAATTTTACCTTCGTAAGTACTATCAGTAAACATTTCATCAATATGATATTTGAAACTTTTATTGAACAAACTAAAATATATCACCGCTAAAATAATAGCAATTGAAACCGTGGAAATAACTACATTTCTTTCTTTCATTTTTAATTCAATCTAAATCAACAAATTCAAATAAGGAACACCAAAATAATTTGCGGAAATCCAAGCTCCACCCCACATCACCAATGCTATCGAAATAGGGATAGTCAAATTATCATCCATTTTAAGCATTGTCGATGACGCCTCTGCTAAACCACCAATAATTGCGGCAATGATACCGAATAAATAAAAAGTCCAAGGTGCAGAAATTAAAACACCGATTATTAAAACAACTGCAATTGCCGTAACCCAAAAAGCATAAGTTCCTTCCCAAGTTTTATTAGTAAAAGAAGGATGCTTGCCGTATTTTCTGCCATATAATGCCGAAGAAATATCCGAAATAATCAGTATGGAAAAACCTACTACCGTCAATAATTTAGGAAAAACAAATATGCAAATACTTGCCGAAATCAAAACCCAGCTTCCGCCATTCAATGTAAAAACATCATTGTATTCATGAGGTCTTAATATTTTCCCAAATATTTTATGATAAAGAACACTAATTTTGCTCGGCTTTCGGCTAAGAAAGTCAAGAATTATCGAAATAATCGTTAAAGGAATTAATATTGATAATGCTAATTCTTTAGTAATAAATGAATAAATTATTGGAATTGATAATGAATTCAGATGTATAAGTTTTCGATAAACTTCCTGCCGATAAGATATTTCTGTTTTTTTTGTCATATTATTCTTATATTTAATAATGTTAAAAATCAAAGCATATAGTAAAATAAACTTAGGATTAGAAGTTCTATCCAAAAGGAAAGACGGTTATCACAATATAAATACTTTATTTGCAAGGACTTGTCTTGCCGACGAAATAACCATTGAGCCTTCTAATACCCTTTCTGTTCATTGTATCCCTCCATTAGAAATAAGTCAAGAACAAAATTTAGTTTATAGAATTATTAAATTACTTCAAAAATATTACGATTGCAAATTAAAAGGTGCAAAAATTACGATTTATAAAAATATTCCCGATAAAGGAGGTTTAGGTGGTGGAAGTTCCGATGCCGCAACTTCATTATTAGGAGTAAGAGATTTTTGGGATTTGCATATAGATAGCAATATAATTTTTGATATTTCAAGTGAATTAGGCTCTGATATACCCTATTTTCTCAAAGAAGGGACCGCTGTTGCCAAAGGGAGAGGCGAAATTCTCGAATATTTCGATTATAAAATCCCTTATCATATACTTTTTGTTTTTCCCGATGTTAAAGTATCTACACCGAAAGCATACAGTTTACTCAAAAGAGATTATAGGGAAAAACCTGCAAAAGATTTTAAATCAATTCTCTTGAAATCCATCAATGAACCCGAATTATTGCAAAAAGAAATAATTAACGATTTTGAGGGAGTAGTTTTTCATTTATATCCCAAACTCTACTCAATAAAAAAGCAATTATATGACTTCGGTGCTATCTTGTCATTAATGAGTGGCAGCGGTTCTACAATATTCGGTTTTTTTGAGAATATAGAAGATTTAGAACAAGCTCGAAAAAACTTATCGGATTATCAAACTGCGGTTTGCATAAAATAATAATTATGACAAATCCTCTAATAATTGAAAAAGTTTTTCGAGATATTTTTGGGATTAAATTAATTGATTTTTTTAAAACATTTTGAAAATATGAAATATATAAAATTTAGTGTTATTGCTTTAATTTTGATTTTAATCATACCTAAAACGTCATTGTCTCAATGGGCAATAATGCGGAATGATGCGGATAGTCTTATTAGATTAGGTTCCGATTATATATATAATGTTCAATTCGATAGCGCCACTGCTTGTTTCCATCAAGTTATTCAAAAATATCCCAATCACCCCGCAGGCTATTTTTTAGACGCAATGGTTGAATGGTGGAAAATCAGATTATTCAGAGAAACAACAAAATACGACGATGTCTTTCTAAAAAAAATTGATAAAGTTATTAATATCTGCGAAAAAAGATTAGATTCTAATCAAGCTGATATTACGGCTTTGTTTTTTATTGGTGGTGCTTACGGTTATCGCGGTAGATTTTATGCTATTAGAAAAAGTTATCTCAATGTGGCTAATGACGGCAGGAGAGGTTATAATGCTTTGACTGAATGCTGGAAATTAGCTCCCGGAAATCATGACATTCAATTAGGGACAGGTCTATATAACTATTTTGTAATTGCTTTTACTGAAAAATATCCCGTTTTAAAACCTCTAACAACATTTTTCCCAAAAGGTGATAAAAAAATTGGAATTCTTCAACTTAAATCAGCGGCAAAATACGCAAGATATGATGCTGTGGAAGCCGAAGATGTATTATTGCAAATATTTTATCAGTTTGAAGAAAATTATACGGAAGCTCTCAAAATTGTAGAGAAATTGAATTCAAAATTTCCCGACAACCCTTATTTTCACAGGTATCTCGGCAGATGTTATATAATCAATGGATATTCTTACAGAAAGAAAGCTGAAAATGTTTGGCGTGAAATTATCAAAAGGTGTATCCGGAAAAAAATCGGCTACGATAGATTGACTGCACGCGAAGCTTTGTATTATGTTGGTTATTTATTGATGCTCAAAGGTAGTTATCACAAAGCTTTGAAGTATTTTTTCAAATGCGATGAAGCTTCTCGTTATGTTGACAAGAATGGACCCTCGGGTTTTATGGTAAAAACTAATTTGCATATTGCTAAAATTTTTTTGAAACAAGGAAAAATGAAATATGCTGTCAAACAATATAGGAAAATATTAAGAATGAAAGATTACAATGGGTCGCATAGAATTGCGGAAAGAGAGATTCAACGGTTTAATAAAAATTCTGAATAGTGTATAACACGATTGAGAATTTCTTCTCTATGTCAGGTATAATAATGTAATATTGAAAAAAACAGGATTTGAATATGAAAAATAAATATTTGTTAGTAGTTTTTATCTTTCTCTTTATGCTTAGCAAGGCTTCTACCAATCCAAATATTAAATTAGGAATCGACGTTTTAATCGAACATAATTTCAAAGAATTAAAAGGCAAAAAAGTAATTTTGCTTACTAATAATGCTGGGAGAACAAACCAAGGCAAACTTACCGTTCAAGCATTTCTCGATAATAAAAATTGCAAATTAATTGCTCTTTTGACACCCGAACACGGTTTTTATACTACGGTTCCAGCAGGGAAAAAAGTAAAAGACATCACATTATTTCATTTGCCCGTTTATTCATTGTATTGGAAAGATAGAAAACCATTAGAAAAACATTTTAAGCATTGCGACGCTGTTGTTGTTGATATTCAAGATATTGGAATCCGCTCCTATACTTTTTTAAGCACTGTTTATAACACGATGAAAGTATGTGCAAGAAAACAAATTCCAGTATATATTTTGGACAGACCCAATCCTTTGGGAGGACTTATCGTTGACGGAAACACGATTGAAAAAGGTAGAGAATCATTTGTCGGAATAGTTCCTACATCTTATATACACGGTTGCACACTCGGAGAATTAACTACAATAATAAATAATCAAGGTTGGCTAAATGACAAAAAAACAAAGCTCAAATGCCAACTGAAAGTTATTAAGATGAAAAATTGGCATAGATGGATGGCTTGGGAAGATACAGGATTGATTTGGTATCCTACTTCGCCACACATTCCTACTGTTAATGCGATTAGAGGTGCCGCCGTTCTCGGTGTTTTCGGCGAACTTGGTTTTATTAGTATTGGGATAGGAACAACTCTTCCTTTCCAATATATCGGCTCTCCTTATTTGAATACTTCTAAGATAATTAATAGTTTGGGTACAAAAAGATTTGAAGGATTAAATCTCAATCCTATTATTTACAGACCTTTTTACGGAATGTACTCAGGTAAAGATTGTAACGGTTTTCTTTTGACTTTCCCACTGAGTAATCTGTTTACACCTTACAGCGATGGGTTCAGAATTATGTTAGCTGTCAGAAAAAACTATCCGGATTTATTCCAATCCAAAATAATAAAACAAAAATCGAAAAAAATGTTCGGAAAAGTAACAGGCAATCCTCAAATTTTCAAAGCATTATTCAATAAAAGCAGTGATGCTAAAGTTATGAGATTAATACACAAAGGCTTAAATAATTTTATCAAAATCAAAAA
>CAZVPQ010000067.1:0-3964 GCA_964628675.1 uncultured Hyphomicrobiales bacterium
ATTTGAATATATCTTTATTTAACAATTATTTACAATATAAATAGCTTATGAAATTATCAACATTAATTAGCCACTCTTCAGAGTTAATAAGAATTATAATAAAATCTTATCAAGCATCAGATAGAATTGCTTCTCAATATTTTCGTCAAAAAAAATATATTGGTAGCAAAGAAAGACGTTTTATTTCTGAAATCACGTTTTCATCTTTACGTAATCTCTCATTAACAAAACATTGCACCCCTGATGATTATAAAGAAAATGAGAAAATGACAATAATAATCAATTTAGTGTTAAATAATTATTATTCAATAGATAAATCGCTTGGTTTAAAATCTCTGTTTAATAATTTGCCTAACTATAAAAATATTGATTTCAATATAGAATTTCCGATTGCAATAGCTGAATTAATCAATATTTCTAATGATGAAGTAGAGAAAATTTTCAATACAATTAATGATTCATTTGTTGATTTAAATAGCAAAATCCAAACTTTCATAAATAAAACAGAGTTAGAGGAAAATCAAATCAACCTTATTGCATCAAGGTATTCAATGCCGGAGGGTATTCTGCTGGAATTGCATAATAATAATTTGACTAAAAGAACCTGGAAAGATTTAGTTGATATTGCAGAATCAATGAATACTTCTGCCCCTCTGACCATAAGAGTCAATTTGAACAAAGTCAGTCGTAATGACATATTAAAATATTTACAAGACAAAGAAATTGATTCCCAGCCAACAGAGATTTCGCCTGCAGGAATTACTATAAAAAAAAGGTATCAATTAACAGCTTTGGATATTTACAAAAGTGGATTAATTGAAGTTCAAGACGAAGGAAGCCAATTAGTAGCTTATGCTCTTTCTCCAACTAAGGGTTCTCAAGTACTTGATGCTGCCGCCGGTGCCGGAGGAAAATCATTACATTTGGCAAGTCTGACAGATGGGAAAGCGTTTATCACGGCTTCAGATATTGAAGGTAGGCGATTAAAGGAATTTTCCAAAAGGCTAAATAGATATGATTATCAGAATATAGGTATCAAATATATCAATCCTAAAGTTTTTACTGATAGAAATATTAAGAAAAGAAATATTTTTAATAGAAAATTTGATAGTATTTTAATTGATTCGCCTTGTTCGGGTATGGGCACAGCAAGAAGAATGCCTATGCAAAAGTATAGATTGAGCAAGAGACTTTTAGAAAAACTTCAAATAAATCAATTGAAAATCCTTAATTATTATTCTCAATATCTTAGTCCCAATGGTATCCTTGTTTACGCAACATGCTCAATTATGCCTGATGAAAATGAATATGTTGTTGATAAATTTTTAAAAAATAATAAAGATTTCGAACCCGATCTCTTATACCCTATTTTTGAACAAAACGATATTCTTGTTCCCAATTTAACAAAAGATGCTTTCTACATAAATTTAACTCCAAGCGTTCACAAAACTGATGGTTTCTTTATTGCAAGAATGAAAAAAACAGGATAAAATAATTGTTTGATGGAATATATTAAAAATATAATATTTGATTTTGGTGGTGTAATTTATAGAATTAATGAACACTTAGCCTTTGAGAAATTTAGTGAATTATCTAAATATCCTGATTTATTCCATAATAAGGTTCAAAATTTTATAACAACCAAGATTTTTCTTGACTATCAAAACGGTTTAATAAATTCTCATGAATTTAGAATAAAAAGTAAAGAATTATTTTCTCTTGATATTAGTGATAATGAGTTCGATAAAGCATGGAACAGAACATTAGTCGGTATTGACCCACAATCAAATGAATTGATTACTAATATTAAAAATAAATACCGTATTGCGCTACTAAGCAATACCAATGAAATACATTATAATTACTTCATAAATGAATGTGAATCAATTTTTAACAAGTTTGATTTTTTGTTTTTTTCCCATATTATCCATTTAAGTAAACCATCAATAGAAATTTATGAATACTTAATTGATAAAACAAAGTTTAGAATTGAGCAGACTTTATTTATTGATGATTCTAAAGACAATATTGATTCTGCTAAAAAAATGGGATTTCGTACAATTTTATTAAAGAAAAACAATCTCAATGAATTGATAAAAATTTTTCATATATCAAATCATTCTAATAAATAAGTGTCAGATTTTTGACACAGTGAGAAATTTTTTACACTGTTTTTAAATCATTCACACTTTTGCAAAATTTATCAACATTAAACGAAAAATCTGAAATTATTGCTTAAATTTGAAAAAAAAGATGGTGAAATGAGTTCGATTTGGGATACAAAATTTATCGTTGTTGACGTTGAAACAACAGGTCCAGATGCTAAGAAAAACAGAATAACCGATATAGCTTGCGTTAGCTTATTTAATGGCGAAATTTTTTCCGAGTATAATTCTTTAGTTAACCCACACCAATCAATTCCTCCGTTTATTGTAAAAATGACAGGCATTAGATACGATATGGTAATGAATGCCCCTGAATCAAAGGAAATAAGTAAGAGAGTATTAGAAATTTTCAGAGACCCTTCTTCAATTTTCGTTGCTCATAATGTTAAATTCGATTGGAATTTTATAAATCAAACCTTGCAAAGAAATAAACTTCCCGAATTAAACAATTCAATGCTTTGTACTTTAAAATTAGCCAAACGATTATTGGGACACAATATCAAAAAAAATGTCGGCTCATTAGCTGAATATTTTGAAATAAATATAAAAAATCGTCATAGGGCATTAGGCGATGCTCAAGCAACTGCAAAATTTTTAGTTAAATTATTAGAAATTGCCGAAGAAGAACATAGTGTTTCAGATATTGATGAGCTTTTGAAATTTCAAAACAAACAATTAAAACATTTTTATGCTCCGACACCAACGGTAAAAAGAATTGAAAATAAATTAGACATCTTACCCGATTTGCCCGGTGTTTATAGATTTTTGGACAAGAATGAAAATATTTTATATATAGGTAAGGCAAAATCATTGAAAGAAAGAGTTCGCTCTTATTTCCATAATGAGACCTTTACTTCCAAAAAAATAGCCAAAATGCTCAAGCTAATTTATAATATAAAATGGGAATTAACTGAGACCGAGTTATCGGCATTAATCTTAGAATCCAAAAGAATAAAAAAGTTCAAACCTCCATTTAATACTGTTGATAAAAAATACAAGCAATACCCTTTTATTAAACTTACTACTAATGAGGATTTCCCGAGAATTGAAATTTCATATACGGTTGATGACGACGGCAGTGAATATTTTGGACCTTTCTCAAGCATCTATTCAATTGAAAATATTATTCAAACAGTTCAGAAAAAATTCAATATCAGAAAATGCTCTAAGGAAATTAAACCCTCATCTGAAAATAAACCTTGTTTCTATTTTCATATTGAGCAATGTTATTCCCCATGCTCAGACAAGATTTCTAAGGAATTATATTCAAAAGAAATTAATAAAGTAAGATTGTATTTAAGTGGATATTCCGATGGAATTATACAGCAGTTAGAATCAAAGATGATTTCATTATCAGAAAATATGGAATTCGAAAAAGCTGAGAAAATTAGACGTAATATTATTGAACTACACCGCATTTTTAGACGGCAAATGAAAGTACCCACATCAATTAACACTAACAATTTGATTTTAATAATACCTGCTTCCGCAACAGAGAAAACATTAGAGTTGTTTTTAATCAAAACCGGCAGATTGTCATATCAACAAACAATTGGAAGATTGGCACCGCTTAATATAGTTTTTGAAAATGTTCATAATGCTTATTTTAATGGGAATCACAAATCAATTAAGATGAGCAAGGAAGATATTGATGAACTTAGAATATTAACTTCTTGGATAAATAGGCAAAACGGAAAAGGAAATTATATATATCTTGATGGTAAGAAAGAAAACGAAGTATTAACAGAAATTGAAACTACTATTAGAAACATTAGTTTTGATAAAGAGAGCGATTAATT
>CAZVPQ010000067.1:4064-8848 GCA_964628675.1 uncultured Hyphomicrobiales bacterium
AAAGTCAGACTTTTCTAAATATATCAGACTTGCTGAGGTTTATAACACTTAGTTAATATTATGATATTTGAATAAATTATTAAGCTCTAAAAATACTCAATAAACGTCCTTAAATACCACTAATAACTTTTCTATCCGTATTTTGTTAAAATTAATGATATACTTAAAGCTCTTGATTTATATATTAGGTAAAATTGCAAATTGCCCGATGTATAATATAGAACTAAATTTTTAATATATTTTTCAACAATTCAAACAATAATTAAAAAACTTTTTCGACAATAATTTATATGATTGTAATGAATAATAATTTCATTAATTTTTAACTTTGAAAGGGCTCTATGACATATTTGGACATCTTTAGTGATGCAATATCATATTTTACTGACATACCAAAGGAATTTGTAGAAGAATATTTGCTTCAATATAGCGAAAATGATGAAGAGAAAGCTGACTTGATTGATTATATTATGCAAATAGAATTTCCTGATAATGTTGGCTGTATGTTATTGGAAGGTCTTAAATCTAAAAATCTTGAAGAAACAATAGATTTTTTTAATAGCTCATTTAAAATGATTCGCAAAGAAGAAATGAGACAGTCTATTTTAAATTAATATCTTCCGGTTTTAAATTGCACAAATTAAAAGGCAGAGAACTCAAAAGCAAAATATATGATATTTTGCAAAATGATGATTGGTATAAATCATTAATTGAATTAATTACAATTCAAAAATCTACTGTGAGTTCTGCTCTATTCTCTTTTGTCTATAATCCTAATCCTATAATTAAATGGCGAGCTGTTTCCGCATTTGGTATTCTTTCTGACATCTTATCCGACAATGATATTGATAAAATTAGAATTTTGGTTCGTCGATGTATTTGGATGTTAACTGAAGAATCGGGAGGAATTCCATGGGGTGTTCCCGAAGTAATCGGAGAAATCCTTGCTAAAAACAAGCAGATGGCGACTGAATTCAACAATATGCTTATGTCTTATATCTATGAATCAGATGGACCTGAAAATTATCTTGAGCATACACCTTTGAGACAAGGTGTTTACTGGGGAATCCTAAGATTAGCTCAATCTTTCCCCAAAAAAGTTACAGAATTTCAATATGTGATTGAGCAAAGAATCAATAGAGAAACCGAACCTGTAATTATTGCATATTTAATAAATATCATTGCCCTTGCAAAACTGAAAAATATGTACGATTATATTGATTCACTTAAAAATGATTTCAGACAAGTGGATATTTTTATTGATAATGATTTTCTAAAAACAGACTTAGCTTCAATTGCAAAACAACTATCCATAATCAATAAAAATTAAAATCTAATAGCAAGGTATTGCAACACTTCAATATCCCAATTCTCAACTTTTATATCACGTTTTTCCAGACATTTAGGAATAGCTCCGTTAGTATTATTCAATCGCATAGCATAAACGGAATTATTTAATTCAATAGACATATCTACTTCGACCTCCACCCAAATACTATCGTAAGTGTCTTCGCCAACTAATACAATAGTTCTGTCGCTATCTTTCAATGCTTTAGCAACAATATTTTGAATCACGGGAATACTTTTGGTTTTCCATCTGTTGTATAATGGTGTAACGGCGAATTGAAGACTGTCATAAGAAGGGTCAATTGCATGTTTAGCAATTTTAATAACAATGTCTCTATCAGTATCCGAAAAGCTAAAAAATATTTTATTTTTCATAATCTATTTTATAAATTTAATTAGAGCATCAATCACTAAATATAAAAATAGCAATTTTTGAATGAATTGAAAAATACTTTGGAAAATACATAACAATATAAAAGCATCAAAGATGCAGTCAATGATCACTTATCACGATTTTCGTAACTTAATTACAAAAAATACATATTTTATTTTCTCTTTTTGCTAGGTGATTTTTTAGAACCCTTTTTCTTAGTTGTATATTTTTTGCCGGGGACTGATCGTCCTTGCGATTCGGCCATTTCCTGAGCTTCCCTCATCTTCTTTTGTATCCAACCTTCTTTCTTTTTCGGTGATTTTTTCAAATCTGCTAAAGTAGGGCTCTTTTTAGAAAATTTATTAATATAAACTTGTTGTATAATTCCCAAAAGATTGAACATAAAATAATACAAGTTAAGACCGGCGGGTAAATTAGAAAATATCAAAGTGAACATTATCGGCATAAAGTATATCATTGCCTTTTGTTTTGGGTCGGTAATAGTAAGTTTTTGTTGTAAAAACATAGTAACACCCATCAAAAGAGCTAATCCCGAAAGAAACTTTATACCCATCATTGAAAAACCAAAGTTAATCAATACATCAGGTAAAGATAAATCGGTTATCCAAAAAATAAAATCAGTTTGACGCAAGGCTATCGAAGTTCTTAAAACAGACCAAAGTGCATATAATATTGGCATTTGCAACAACATAGGCAGACAGCCACCTGCCGGATTTATTCCATATTGGGAATACAAAGTCATTGTCTCTTTTTGTTGCTTCTTAGAATCATCTTTATATTTCTCCCGCATTTTTTCCATTTCCGGACCCAAAAGTTTCATTTTTTGAGCAGATCTCATCTGCTGAACAGAAAGCGGGTATAAAATTAGCTTCATAAATATTGAGAATACAATAATCGTTAATCCCCAATTAGGTATGAACTTATGGAAGAACAAAAACAAAGGCAAGATAAAATATTCCCCAATGTATCTGATAAAACTCCAGCCAAAATAAACCATTTGAGATAAACCGATTTTGTTGAGTATATCATAATCCAAAGGACCCAAATATACTTGAAAATCATTGGAAACTTTCCCACCATTATAGGGTATTCTGAAAGAAACATCATATCTTTCAATAATGCCATCTTTTTTAACCTTTTGACGATTACCGGATAAATCGACCGTACCATCAAAAGATTTATAAGGCATTGGTGTAATTGCCATTCCAAAATACTTTATTTTAATTGCAGCATAATCAACAAGCCCTGTCCCTTTGTCTTCTTCGGGTTCATCTCCCGAAGCATTGATAGTAAGAAGATCACCATTCAAAGAAGCCATAGCTTCGGCAGAACTGGATTCGTCAACACTACTTACTTCTTGGTATTTAAGACCATCAGACCATACATAATTATATCCTCTTGATGGAATAATATCTTCCATATTATTAAGAGTTACATTCGTATTTACTATATATTTATCACCAAAGAATGTAAAAGTTTTTTGTATATATTTCCCCGGTTCAATTTCTAAGTTAGCAGTTAAAGTTAAAGAATCTTTTGGACCTAATCTATAATAATTTTTATGTTCTCCAACAAAATTAAAATATAAATCTCTCGTATCAATTTTTTTGGCTTCTTTGGTAACAAAAGACAAATAAAGTTCTCCATCTCTTTCGGGGTCATTACTCCAAATTAATTGGGATTTATAACCCTCCCACTGTTTATATTTTTTTAATTCCCAATATGTTAATGCCGCACCTTTCGAACTTATTATCGCCTTAACCAAATTCGTTTCAATTCTGATTTTCTCTTCCTTACCCCTGGCAAAAGGGGCAAAAGTATGACCAAAGTTATTTTGTTCAATTAAAGTGTCGTTGACGAAACTGTCATTAGTTTCAACACCATCTTTATTTTGAGGGGATTTGTTTTTACTATCGGTTTTAACATTCTCTTGAGATAATATACTGTCTTTTTGCCTTTGAGCTAATAAAGAATCAGCTTTTCTCTGTTTTTGCTCTGCCGCAGTTGGATATTTTACATTTACAGAAGAATAAAAAAGCCATCCAATAACAACAACAGTCATTAGTCCTATAGCTAATAGCGAGCGTTTATCCATAATTCATTATCTTGTTCATTTTACAAAATGTCATAATAATTAGTTAAATCATATTGAGTTTTAATATGAAAATGTACATGCTTATGCTTTCCGGGAACCGGATCATAACCACCGGGATTGAAAGGATTGCATCTAAGTATTCTGCTAATTGCAAGCCAACTACCTTTGAAAGCACCGTGAATTTTAATAGCATCAATAGTATAATGAGAACAAGTTGGATAAAATCTACAAGATGAAGGCAAACTCGGAGAAATTGTCTTTTGATAAAATTTTACCAATGTTATTAAAAATGTTTTCATTATTTTAGAGCAATTCTATTTTTATAATAAGAATTCACGTTTTGCAAAATATTCTTAACATCCGGTTTAACATCCAATAAATGGATCAACTTAGGGTGTTCAGGTGCATTTTTCCAAATAAAAGCAATTTGATTTATACCTTCAAAAAACGAACTGTCTTCCAAATACAATTGTCTTATGCTTTCTCTCAATAATCTTTTAACCCTATTCCTGATAACTGCTTTTTTTGCAACCTTTTTACTAATAATTGCCGCATAAAAAATAATCCGATTATCATTCGGATTATAAATCAAATCTGCTTTCTGATTGAAAGAAACCACTACCGAGCAATTTTTATACGAAAATCTTTTGCCTTTTGTAAACAAATTATCAAAAGTTTTCTTTCCTTTGAGCGATTTTAGGTTGTTAAGAAGCATAATAAAGCCGAATTTTAATTAAAATTGACGGCATTGAGCATTTAATAATTATGCTTTTTTACCTTCATCACTTACAGTTAACTTATGTCTGCCTTTGCTACGTCTTCTCGAGAGAACTTGCCTGCCATTTTTCGATGACATTCTCTCTCTAAAACCGTGCTTATTTAATCTTTTTCTTCTACTGGGCTGAAAAGTTCTTTTCATTTCACTAACCTTATATTAATCATATATTA
>CAZVPQ010000068.1:0-8787 GCA_964628675.1 uncultured Hyphomicrobiales bacterium
TTGAATTCATACTAAATGGCAATGTAAAAAAAAAACGATAAATGCAAGAAAAAAATTAATAGGATTAATAAACAAAGAAAGTTTTTCATTGTTATTTATAATTGAAAGAAGTCAAAAAATATGTTTGAGTATTTTAGAAGTATTTTTTTAAATCAACTAATCCGTCGCTAACAATAATTTTTTTTGTATTTGTTGTATCATAAGCGACAAAATAAAAAGTACCTTTGATTCTATGAGGTTGGGATTCCATATCCATAATCTCAATTGTGGCTAATCCCGAATCAGCCCAAAATTCGGTTCTGTTATCTCCTTCAAGACCGACAGAAAAAGCCGCCCAAGCGTGTAAATCGTTTAATGAATCATTAATATCCGGTTTTCTAATAGAGAATTCTCCGGTAGTAGCAATAGTATCCTTAAAAAACAAAGAAATCAAAATATCATAATTCTGCCCGTCAATTTTTGCAATAGAGCTAAAAAACAACTGTTTGCCTTTGAATTGCTGATTGACTCCTATAAATCCTTTAATTGAAGAATAGTCAACATTGACATCGCCTCTAACCGTGCAGGTAATTACAGGCGGATAAACAGGATTAACAGGAGGCTCGTTATTGCAAGCTATTAAAGCCAACAATAACGAGCTTACCATTAATATTAAATATCTGAACCTCAATTTAATCACTTTAGTTCTATCTTATTTTTTTATTGTCGGTGTCTTTGCACCAGTATCTTTTGAAACATCTAAAAGTTCAACTTCAAAAATCAATGTTTCATTAGGTCCTATTTGAGGGGGTGCTCCTCTAACGCCATAGCCCAATTCAGGAGAAATATAAAATTTATATTTTGCTCCGACAGACATCAATTGGATACCTTCAATCCAGCCTTTAATAACTTGATTCAAATTAAATTCAGCAGGTTTGCCTCTTTTGTAAGAGCTATCGAACTCTTTGCCATTCAAAAAAGTTCCTTTGTAATTTACTTTGACTTTATCAGTTGCAGAAGGGTGAATACCGTTGCCTTTTTTGATAACTTCGTATTGCAAACCACTGGCAGTAGTTTTAACTCCTGCTTTCTTTTTATTATTAGCCAAGAATTCATCTCCGGCTTTTTTGTTTACAACAGACATACGAGCTTGTTTTTCTTTTTGCTTTTGGTTTAAATTCATCTGAAAAGCTTTCATTACCGTGCTTGCCGTTTGCTCATCAATTTTAAAAGTCTCTCCACTGATAGCGGCTTGAATGCCGGCAGCAATAATTGCAGGATTAGGAAACAAAGAATCTGCTTTAAAAGTTTTCCCTAAATTAGTCCCAACTATATAAGCAACAGAATCTAATTGAGTTTTTAGTTGAACATTTGTATTAATTTCAACATTTTTCTCAGAGCATGCATCAATTGTAGCTACAGCAAATATTAATGCAAAAACTAAAACCATTCTATTAAACATAAATTCTCCAAACTATAAATACTTAAAAATTTAATTACATAAGTATACAAATTTAATACATAATTCTGAATAAGAAAATAAAATCAATAAAATAAAATCAATAATAATAGTTATTCTTATTCAATATGAATACTTGAAAATATCCTATAAATTTTTGTATTTCACAATTATTGTTACTAAATTGTTGTTTTTGAAATTGAAAACAAATATTTTAATTATAAAAAGAGAAATGTATTATGGCAAAATTACTAGAAGGAAATTTTGATGCAAAAGACAAATCCTTTGCTATTGTAGTATCCAGATGGAATCAGTTTATTGTTAGCAAACTTTTAGACGGAGCAATGGATGCTTTCAAAAGGCATAATGCAGATGATAATAATATTACGATTGCATATTGCCCGGGTTCTTTTGAAATTCCAATTGTAGTACAAAAATTTGCAGAAACTAAAAAATATGATGCTGTAATTGCTTTGGGTGCAGTTATTCGCGGCAATACACCGCATTTTAATTATATTGCCTCCGAAGTTACCAAAGGCATTGCCAACGTTTCTTTAAAAACTGGCGTCCCTTGTATCTTAGGAGTTTTAACAACCGATACGATAGAACAAGCTATTGAAAGAGCAGGAAGCAAATCAGGCAACAAGGGATTTGAAGCCGCCGCTTCTGCTATTGAGATGGCTTCTTTAATGAGTCAATTCGATTAATTAATGATTTAACATAATGTTAATAACAGTTTTCGACTTAGCTTAAATTTACACTTTTGCTAATTCTAAAATTGGCTTTTTGTTTTATCAACTTTAATCCTGAATAAATTTATATCAAATATTAATAATTGGATACAAGCTAATCCTTTAGTATTTTTGAAGTTTATTTAATTACAATTAGAATTAATATACTATGGATAATATACGCAATTTTAGTATAATTGCTCATATAGATCACGGCAAATCAACATTAGCAGATAGAATGTTAGAGTTAACCGGACGCGTTAGCAAAAGAGAAATGATTACAAATCAAATTCTTGATAATAATCCATTAGAGCAGGAGCGGGGAATTACTATTAAACTTCACGCAATACAAATGGATTATACAGCAAAAAACGGTAATGATTATAAATTAAATCTTATTGATACTCCGGGGCATGTAGATTTTTCTTACGAAGTTTCTCGCTCTCTTGCCGCTTGCGAAGGTGCTTTGCTGGTAGTTGATGCTACTCAAGGTGTCGAAGCTCAAACTATAAGCAATTTGTATTTGGCTATTGATGCCGATTTGGAAATCATACCAATTATTAATAAAATCGATCTGCCAAGCGCTGTTACTACTTTGGAAAACGTGAAACACCAAATTATTGATTTAATTGGTTGCGACGAAAGCGAAATATTGATGACTTCAGCTAAAGTTGGTACGGGTGTTCCTGATATAATGGAAGCTATAATTGAACGGATACCACCTCCCAAAGGCGATCCCGATGCACCTTTGAAAGCTTTGATTTATGATTCTATTTATGATTCTTATCGTGGCGTAGTTGTTAATTTTAGAATTTTTTCAGGTCATCTCAAAGAAAAAGACAAAATATATTTTATGGCTACCAAAATGACTTACGAAATCGAAGAACTTGGTATCCTATTTATGAAAAGACATCGAACAAAAGAGCTTTCCGCCGGCGATGTGGGGTATTTTACAGCAAACATTAGAAATTTGCAAGATACAAAAGTAGGCGATACTATTACACACGATAAAAATCGTTGCGAAAAAGCTATTGAAGGATTTAAAGAAGTTAAACCTATGGTTTTCAGCGGTATTTACCCTGTTGATGCTGATGATTTTGAATCATTACGTGAATCGTTAGCCAAATTGCAACTTAATGATTCTGCTATTAGTTACGAGCCGGAAACTTCTTCTGCACTTGGATTTGGATTTAGGTGCGGTTATCTCGGTTTGCTTCATATGGAAATTGTACAAGAACGATTAGAGCGAGAATTTAATCAAAATATTGTTACCACTGTTCCAAATGTTAGATATAGAGTTAATAATAGTGATGGAACAGTATATTATATTGATAATCCTTCGGAATTCCCCGAGGGAGGTACCGGCAAAGATGTGCAAGAGCCTTTTATCACTGCCGAAATAATTACTCCACCGGAATATCAAGGGAATATAATGCAACTTTGTATTGACAGAAGAGGCATTTTGAAAAATCAAACTTATTTGTCCGAAGATAGAGTAGTTATCAAATTTGATTTACCATTGGCAGAAGTAGTTTTTGATTTCTACGATAAATTAAAATCTATTTCCCGAGGATATGCATCATTGGATTATGAATTACTTGAATATAGAAATGAAGAATTAGTAAAATTAGATATCCTCTTGAATGGGGAAAAAGTTGATGCTTTGTCCTCTATCGTTCATAAAGATAAATCATTCGATTGGGGCAGAAAATTGTGTTCAAGGTTGAAGAAATTGATTCCTCGTCAGATGTTTGATGTGGCTATTCAATCCGCTGTAGGTTCTAAAATAATTTCTCGCTCAAACGTTAAAGCATTAAGAAAAGATGTTACTGCAAAATGTTACGGTGGTGATATAACTCGGAAGAGAAAATTATTGGAAAAGCAAAAAGCAGGTAAAAAACGTATGAAACAAGTCGGTAGAGTCGAAATACCTCAGGAAGCTTTTCTTGCTGTTTTAAGTATTGATGAATAATAGAAACATTTGAGTATTTTTTGCGTAAATAAATTATATTAATAACGTTATATTAATAATTTTGAAAGACTATGGATAAAGAAAAAAATATTATAAGAAAATATTTAGATAGGCGTAAAGCTAAAAAAGCTAAAATGAAAAAGAATAAACCACAAACCTTTTCTGAATTAGCTTTGTCGTGGTTGAAAACAATTGTTGGTGCTATCATTGTGGTTATGATTATCAACGGTCTCGCTATTGCAAGCTTTGTCGTACCGACAGGCTCCATGGAAAATACTGTGATGACCGGAGATTTCCTTTTTGTAAATAAATTTATTTACGGACCATCGACACCGCAAGTAGTCCCTTTCTTTAATATTCCTCTGCCCTTTTATAAATTTCCTGCTTTTCGTGAACCTAAAAAGGGAGATGTAATTGTATTTATTTATCCGGGAGACAGAGACGAAATTAAATC
Organism: uncultured Hyphomicrobiales bacterium; assembly: GCA_964628675.1. Lineage (GTDB taxonomy): Bacteria > Bacteroidota > Ignavibacteria > Kapaibacteriales > UBA2268 > CAZVPQ01. Next base: position 4,596 of record CAZVPQ010000068.1, read on the forward strand.
AAAGGAATTTCAATATTATTTAAAACGCTGCGTTGCTGTTGGCGGTGATACATTAATGGTTAAAAATATGCAATTATATGTCAATGGCAAGTTAAGCCCAAATCCGGAGCATTCCAAATTTATTGATGTGCCTGTATCTCCTTACGATAAATTTAGAACTTTTCCTGTTGGAAGAGGCTATACGCGTGATAATTATGGTCCTATAAGAATACCAAAATCAGGCGATATTATTAATCTTTCAATTGACAATTTTAAAGAATGGGATATTTTTATTCAACGCGAAGGGCATAAGACAGAGTTTGATGGTAGAAATATTTATATTGATGGCAATAAAGTTAATAATTATAAAGTTGAAAGAGATTATTGCTTTGGTATGGGCGACAATAGGAATAATAGTGAAGACAGTCGTTACTGGGGTTTTGTACCTGTTGAAAATATCGTTGGCACTCCAATTGTTGTATATTGGTCTTGGGAAACTAACTTGCCCATAGCAAAACTTATGAATAAATTGGCTTCTGTTAAATGGTCGAGAATTGGTACTTTTATCAATTGATTTAGTTATTAATAATAATAAAGTTAAATAAAAGAACAAGACTCAATATATCTATGAAAAATAGCTCAAAAGAAATATTTTTTCACGTTGGTTTGGGAAAAACAGGATCTACATATATTCAATATAAATTCTTTCCTAAATTAAAGGGCATACATTATATTCAAAGAACCAAATACAAAAAAAGTATAGATATAATTCGAAATAGTAATCATAATAAATATTTAGTATCCAATGAATTTGACAGAGCTTTAAAAAAAGAAGTTACAAAATATTCAAAAGCCTTTCCCGACACTAAAATAATTATGGTGCTTAGAAGACAAGACGGTTGGATTGCCTCCCAATACCGTAGATTTGTAAAAAATGGCTATTCCAAATCTTTTGATGAATTTATTGATTTGAAAAACGATTATGGTGAATGGAAACAAGATGAACTTTACTTCTACCCTAAAATCAAAATGATTGAAAATTTAATGAATAGCAAACCTCTTGTTTTATTTTATGATGAATTAAAAAATAAACCTCTGGACTTTTTTGATAGAATTGCGCGGTTTATAAATGCCGATTATAATAAAGATGATATTTCATTAGTTCCAAAACATAAATCATATAACGAAAAACAATTAAAAATAAGACGTTATCTAAATCAATACTTCTCAGGTCATATTAAAGAAAGCAAAATCAGGTTTATCAAAATCTTGCAGAAGTTTTTCATTATTATGCCTTTTAGATATTTGATTTTGTCATTAGCTTTGATCGTGCCGCAAAAATTTGTTCCAAAACAAGATTTAATTCCAAAAAAGTCTATGGATAAAATCAAAGAATTTTATCATGACGATTGGAAGCAATGTCTAAACTATACTAATGGCAAGTAAGTATATCTTTATCTACCCATTAGAAAATAATTTACTTGTCGGTTAATATTGTAATAATATCTTCAGCCCAACTCAAAATAGGGAATTCAACAACTCTGCCGATTTCTTCGCCATCTTGGATTATTACTAATGTTGGCACTCTTTCTATTTTATATTTTACTGCCGTTGATGTTGGTTCGGTTTTCTGGCGGTCAACACCATAAATTTTAATGGAGCTAATATCGTAATCACAAAGTTTTAATAATTTCATAATTTCGGGTACACCTTTTTCTGAATCAGGACACCATGAACCCGGGAAAATCAAAAACCGTATTTTATTATTTTTTTGCAATATAGTCTTTAATTCTTCCACTGCATCTTTTTCAGGTTGATATTTATCAGCAGAATAATTAGCCCAACCTGCATTGATTTGCCATAGTTTCCAAGAATATTCACCGACAACAGGAACTTTCTTTGCCTTCTTTTTGTTGCAATCACAGCAGGAATTTAGAATTAATGCGGAAAATATGAGAAATACGGCTAATAATTTAATATTTTTCATAAGACCTCTATTTTAAATAAATTATACTCTTTATTGTATTTATTTCAAAATTAGAACTTTTTAGTTTTAAAACATAAAAATACTTTCCCGATGGGATGGATAAACCGATTTCGTTTTTAAAATCCCAATTTACAATTATTTCCCCGCTAAGTACATATTTATCAATTAGTAATTTAACAAAATTCCCCGATAAATCATAAATAGCAAGATTAATATAAGCCGGTTTATACAATTCAAATTCAATTTTAGTATTATTAATTGCCGGATTAGGCGAGCATCCGATTAATTTGAAATATTTTTCTGAATCTATTTCTTTTACATTTATTTTCTTGTGAACGATTATATAATCGTTTTTGATTTTTTTATCAGATTTACTATTTTTTTTAACTTCTAAACTTACTGTATATGTACCGGAAGTTTGATAAACATGAATAGGATTTTGTGCTGTGTGAGTACCACCGTCGCCAAAATCCCATAGCCAAGAATCAGGATTACCATGAGATAAATCTTTGAATTTTACAGTCAAAGGTTCTACACCATCATTTGTGTCAGCAGTGAAATCAGCAAGCAAATCATTTTTACCCAAAACTCTAATATAATTAACTTTGCTTTTGCTATCGCTTTCTTTTCCGTTGGAAACAGCAAGAGACACTGTATAATAGCCGGGTTCTTGATAGATATAAACAGGATTCCTTGTTGTGTGAGTGCCTCCGTCGCCAAAAGTCCAATGCCATTGACTTGCATTACCTTGTGTCAAATCCGTAAAAGTTGTTGACAAAGGAGCTTCCCCCGAAATAACATTAGCTGTGAAATCAACAATAAAATTCAAACCGCCATTATTAGTTTTAAGTACTTTCCCATCGCCCCCGACAGACCAAGCAATATTTTTATTAATAAAAGATGCGTCCCACAAATTATAACGGGAAGCCGAAATCTGTACTTCCCAGTTTTTACCTCCGTCGGAAGTACGAATAATCCCATCAGGACCAACAGCCCAACCGATATTTTCATCAAAGAAGCGGATTTTTTTATAAAAACCATTAATATTGTTATTAACGGCAGACCAATTTTGCCCTCCATCACTTGTTGTCATAAGTCTCGGTTCATATCTTGACAATGCCCAGCCTCTGCTCGGATTGAGGAAATATACATCATATACAGTACTTTTACCGGGTGTTTTTTGTAGTTCCCAATTTTGCCCACCGTCTAATGTTCTAAAAATAGTACCATTAGCTCCGCAAGCCCAACCGAAAGTATCATCAATAAAAAAAATATTTTTACTTGCAGTAAAAGTTGCAGAATTGTTAATATTCCAATTTTTACCACCGTCTTCTGTATAAATCATTCCTGCTTGACCTACTGCAAACCCTTTTAATTTATTAACAAAATAAACAGCATTCAATCCTTTTGGAAATACGCCGGAGGCTTGAAGCTCCCAAGTGCTACCGGCATTACTTGTATGCTCAATTCTACCAAAATCACCGACAGCCCAACCATTATTATCATCTACGAAATGAACACCAAGTAACCAGCTCCCGACATTTGTTTCTTGAATTTCCCAATTATCCCCACCATTATTAGTATGCAAAATCAACCCTTCGTCGCCAACTACCCAACCATTCAGCGAATCAGCAAAGAAAACACCATATAAAAATTTATTTGTGGTTGAAGATTGCTCATACCATCCATATTCAGCATACAAAGGCGAATACAATAATAAAGATATTATTGCAACAATTATGATTTTATATAACTTTTTAATTTGCATTATTTTCATTAATGTAAAATACGAAACTGAAACTATATAGTAAATTGAATTTCAAAAATAAAAAATTCTTGCTTATTTTCTCTTTGATAAATATTAATTTTTATTTTTATTTTTTATTTTTTTTATTAAGTATTTAGTTTATTAATTTATTAAATTGTATGATAATAATAATTTAATTAAATTAGTACAAATTAATCTCAGGGAGCCCAATTTCTCCCATTTCAATTTTTTCAATTAATAATGATACGGTGTACTCAACTTTTGTAAATAATTTTTTCATTTTTTATCCTAATTTTTTCTTAAATATCATGGTCATTATTTGCTTTTTATACCTGTTTGGATCGGAAACAGTATTAAAACTCAAGAATCAAATAATTCTTTAAGGCTTGTCTCAAATGAATTTGGAGGAATTCTTTCGATACCCTTTTGATTTATATAATCATTTACAAATTCATCAA
>CAZVPQ010000069.1:0-8746 GCA_964628675.1 uncultured Hyphomicrobiales bacterium
GTGAGATTTCATTGTCACTATTACCATCAAACTCAAATATACCTCTGTCATATCCATCATACAAATTACTATATGGAAGAAGATCAAAATTATAAAAACTGTTCATATAGATATGCATGTCATTGGCCTGCTTGAAAAAATCAGCAGAAGAGATTTCATCCAGCGGATATTTTTCCAACAAGTCTTTTTCACAAGATACCGTGATCGCAAAGAAAAAGATAAAACCTAATATAATCTTTAAATATTTCATGATTCTTGTTTTTTTAGAATGTTACTTTATTGATATTACTGATATACATTTATGATAAATTAACATATTTTAATAGTTTGTGACTTGTAAATTTAAGGTATTAAACTAAAAAAAGAATAATATTAATAGTTATATTCAACATATATATGGGTAGATATTTATGCAAAGGATTATTACTTCAACAATGGCATTAGTGTTAATTTTTACTTTTTTTTCAATTTCTAATATTAATGCTAAAATAACAAAAGCGGGTAAGTCGAACAAAACTCAGTTGACAAATTCAGTAAACAATGAAAGTTTTGCCCTTTTATCAAGATCGGATTCGGAAATGAAAGCCGAGCAAGACGATAATCAAAGTATATTTAAAAAAACAAAAACAATTAGAATTATCAATTTAGGTCCTGTTGTCAACTGGAAAGGTTTGGATTATGCACCAACTATTTCAGCTGATGGTAGAACCTTGTATTTTGTTTCTGATAGACCAGGGAGTAAATATAATACAGAAACAGATGAATTATCCCACGACTTTTGGGCAACAAAGAAAGCAGAACGTTTAGATACTAACTTCTTTGAACCATACAATATTGATACTACAACTAATTTAGGTAATTTAGGTGTAAATACTCAATATAATGAAGGTGCGGCTTCTATTGCCGCTGATAGGCAGTCTCTTTATTTTACGGGTTGTAATAGACCTGACGGTTTGGGCTCTTGTGATATTTACAAAACTGAAATTCAAGGCGACAAATGGGGCAGACCGGTTAACCTTGGGCAAAATGTTAATTCTGAAAAATGGGAATCACAACCTTCTATAACAGCAGGTAAAGACAGATTATATTTTATTTCGAATCGACCCGGACCAAATGGAGATGCGAATTTTGATATATGGTATTCAGATTACGATTGGGATACTGAAGAATTTGCTCCCGCAAAAAATTTAACTCAAATTAATACCAGTGGTAGAGAATTTTCTCCATTTATTGGTGCTGATGGGGTTACTTTGTTTTTTGCTTCTGACGGTTATCCCGGCAATATAGGAGGTCTGGATTTTTATGTAACTCGATATAATGAGGAAACAGAAACTTGGCAAACACCTGAAAATCTTGGGAAACCTATTAATACAGAAGATGATGAGCAATTTATAACACTTCCTGCCGGTGGTGATGTTATCTACTTTGCTTCTAAGCGTACTGATTTATCCGGTTATCAAGGCTCTTATGACTTATTTATGGCTTTTGTACCTTCATTTTACAAAACAAAAATTGTAAAAGTTACTGTGATTGATGAATGTAGCCAAGAATTTATTCCTGCTGAAATTACAATTAAAAATCCATTGACAGGTAAAATTTATAAAGACAGTGTTACTACTTTCAAAAAACAATTCGAAATAATAGTTTCTAATGCTGATTATGGTAATGCTAAAGATAAAAATGCTTTTGTTAACTTGGAAATTACCGGTAAAAATGATAAATATGGCGAAACTTCCAAAGTTCAAACCGTTAGCAGACCAACTACTACTGAACATGCTGAAGAGGCAGGAAAAGCTGAAGACGAGATATTGGTTACTTTGACTTTAGGACAAATGCCTATATTGACAACTGATATTGAAGAATCCGAACATGTTAGAACTCATAAAATGGACGAACCGGAATTAGCCGGTTTTCGCGGTTTGATTATGAAAGAAGTTCAAACTTGGGATTTATATCCATTGTTAAATTATGTTTTCTTTGATTTGGGTTCTGCTAAAATTCCGTCAAGATATATTTTATTTAACTCACCGGAAGAAACCAAGAACTTTAGTGATACTACTATCGCAGGCGGTACTCTTGACAAGTATTATCATTTGATGAACATTTATGGTTTTAGATTGAAACAACATCCAAAATCAAAGATTGAGATAGTTGGTTGCAACGACGGTACAAAAGCTGACGAGAAAAAACCTGAATTATCAAAGAATAGAGCAACTGCCGTTTATAATTACTTCAAAAATATTTGGGGTATTGAAGAAAATAGAATGAAACTTGTTATTCGTAAAAAACCTAAAGTTATTTCTAATCTTAAAGATTCTCTTGGTATTCAAGAAAACAGACGAGTTGAAATTTTATGTAAAGATTGGGAAATTATGAAACCTGTTTTTGATAAAGACCCGACTATTTTCCCTCAACCGACAGATATGAAATTTGTTATGAAAAATGGGATTGCTGATTTATTAGTAAAAAGTAGAAGGATTGAGATTAAACATGATAGCAAGCATTGGGCTACTTTAACTGATGTTGGCAAAACAGATTTGTCTAAAGAATGGGACTGGTACAGTGAAGATGCTATTCTTCCAACTGATAACGAACCTTTTATGGCTCAATTAATAGTTACTACTACTAATGATAAAGAATGTAAATCTCCTGAAATTGAGATTCCTGTTAAACAAGTAAAATCCGAGGATAGAAAAATCGGAACAGGGAAAGACAGTACATTAGAGCGTTATAGTTTGATTCTTTTCCCATTTGATAGATCTGATGCAGGGAAAATCAATGCAAAAATTATGAGAGATTATGTTTATGGTAGAATTTATCCTACTTCCGTATTAGATGTTATAGGTCATACAGATGTTGTCGGTTTGTATGAACATAATGCAAGGTTAGCAGTCAAAAGGTCTAATACTGTTTATAATGGTATTCAGAAGAAAACAAAAGGTAAATATGCTAAATTATTCAAACGTGGTGTAGGTGAAGACGAGCCTTTATACGATAACAGTTTGCCCGAAGGTAGATTCTATAATCGTACAGTTCAGGTTATTATTAAAACACCTTTGGACCAATTTGAAAAATAGATGAGTTTATGCGATTAATTTTGGGGGCAGATTCTGCCCCCTTTTTTTTGAAATGAAGTTTTTATGGATTAATTGGTTTAGCTGTATCCGATGTAGGAGTAGCAGTAGCCAATTTGTTTAATTCCGATTGAACTATCACCGGCATAATAATACCAACTAATACATAAAGAATAAACCACAGAATTGTATTATTATCTTTTTTTACATATTCGGCAAAACCCTCGCAATATTTATATATCCAATATAAATTTGCAATTGGAACAATAAGTAACCAAGCCGTCGGTATCTTTGCTCCTAATGAATTCATCTCTCCTTTAGTTTTTACACACCAATATATTGCGTATATACCGAAAGTGATAATCATAAAAAAGTAAACTGCTACGACATTACGTTTTTTAATCTCCATGAAATCCTACAAATATGTTAAAAATATGACTGCTGTATATATTAGATTCAAAACGATGATTGTTAGAATAAATCATTTATTAATTGCTTTTGATTAAAATCGTTTTATCAAAAAAAATAAATTTGAATTATATCTCAAATTGTAATAGTAATAATTTCTTTTTTAAATCCTTGTTTTTTCTTACTTTTATTTTAAAGAAAAAGCAATAATTATTTGAACTAATGAATAAAAAATATGATATTTGGTATTGGGCTATAATAATTCTTGTATTATTGCCTATAATTTCTTTTCCATTAGGTGGTGACCAAACTTTATATCTAATGGGTGGAAAAACTATTGCAGAGGGTGGCAAATTATATGTAGATTTTATTGATTTAAAGCCCCCTTTGATTTATATGTTATTAGCACCAGTAAATTATTTATTTGGATTTAATGAATTATCACCGAGAATTTTTGATTTCATCTGGCAGTTAATAACAATTATATCGTTCTATTTTGTAATTAATAGAAAAACCGATAATAAAAATTTAGCATTTATCACTATTGCTGTTTATGCATTGCTTTATAGCACTTTGAATTTTTCTCAGACTTTGCAATGCGAAGGTTTTTTGGCTCTACCGGTTGTGTGGCTGATTTATTACCAAACTAAGGAAGATAAAATTATCAAGCATTATCTAATTATCGGATTTTTACTCGGTTTCATTATTGCTTTAAAATATACTTTTGCAATAGTATTGATAGCTGTGTTAATAGACTTTTTATTTTTCCGTGATATACATTCAAAAAAAATATTTAAAAAATTATCTGTTGGGATTTTATCAATTATATTTAGTTTCCTTATATTTTCAATTGTTTTGTTTGACCCTGAAGTTTTCAAGGGCTATTTAGAAGTGCTGAAATATTTGTCCTCTTATGCTTCGTACCAACATTTGAATTTAGCTTTAATTAAGCAATCTTTAGTATCTATCGGGAATTATTTTGGTGATAATTATTCGCTTACATTATTTAGTTTAACAGTTTTAGGTATATTTTATTATGTAATGCAGATAGACAGATTCATCGGGCTAAAAGAAGAACTGCATTTTAGATATTTCAATATCAATTTGATAATTATGTTGTTTTTATCAATTGTTGTCGAAAGAAAATTTATTCCTTATCATTTTTCGAGAATGTATATTCCTCTTTCGTTGATAGTGGCGGTAGGTGTTTTGTTTTTGTATGAACAAATAAAATTGAATTGGTCTGTTTATAAAAAATATCAGAAATATTTTATAATATCGTTTTTCGTAATTTCAATTCCTTTTACTCCGATACCGCGTTGGTTAGGGCTTTTGCAAGGCAGTTATTATTATGTTACAAATTCGGTAAAATATAATGACTATTACACAAAGCCGGGGAATAACGACTTATTAAGGAATGAATTGATTGATATTGGGAACTTTATTAAAGCAAAATCCAAATCCGACGACAAATTAACTGTTGTTAGTGTCGGTACTTCTGCTATTAATTATTTTTCAGGCTTAAAAAATATTTCAAAATTCGGTCAATCTCAATTTTATCTTGGCAAGAACGTACCCAAAAAATGGAAAGATGATTTTTTCCTCGAACTTCAAAAAACTAATTGGCTTGTCATACAAAAAAACGATATTCACCCTTTGATTACGGGCAATCCTTATTCTTCATTAGATGCAATCAAGAAAAATAGCAAGTTCTATCAATTCATCACTAACAATTTTAAGTTAGTCGATAGATCTATGCATTTTATAGTTTATTATAGATAAAGATTTTTTTTAAAGATTATTAGATTAAATTAAAAATAATTTTAGGTTGTGTCATAAATTTTGAACTTATTCGGTTAAATAAAATTAAAGGAAATAATGTAATATTAGAATTTATTAAAGGTCGAGATGGCAAAAGAGAAAACTCAAATAAAATCAACAAAAAATAAAAATGAATTGGAACAAAATTGTAATGTTGAAGAAGTAAAATTAGATAAAAATAAAGCAAATCACAAATCATTGAAATTAACAAAAGAAGACTTAATTAAATCTTATCGCTTAATGCTTTTAGCACGCAAAACAGATGAAAAACATTTGATGTTGGTCAAGCAAGGCAAGTCTTTTTTTCATATTGGTTGTAGCGGACACGAAGCGGTTCAAGTTGCGATTGGTCTTTCACTAAAAAAGAAATATGATTGGGGTTGGACTTATTATAGAGATGCCGCTTTTTCCTATGCGATGGGATTGACAGCAAAAGAATATTTCCTTTTGGCATTAGGCAAGCCCGAAGATCCAGCAACAGGAGGAAGACAAATGCCCTGCCATTACGGACATCCCGATTTAAATCTTCCTACTCAATCATCATCGACAGGAACACAGTTTTTAAATGCAGTTGGGACAGCTCTTGCGAGTAAAAAGTTAGGTAAAGATGAAATTACTTATGTTGCTTCCGGTGATGGTACAAGCAGTCAGGGTGAATTTTATGAAGCGGTTAATTGGGCAAATCGAGAGAAACTCCCTGTTCTTTTTACTATTCAAGATAACGGATATGCTATTTCCGTTCCTAAAAAAGACCAATCAATGGGGTCAATTGTTGATGAATCTTTTGCCTGTTATTCTGATTTGAAATTATTAACATTTGACGGAACTGATTTTTTGACTTCTTATAAAGCCGCTCAAATTTCTGTAGAGCATTTGAGACAAGGCAAAGGTCCTGTACTTTTGCATGCCTTGGTTGAAAGATTGATGGCTCATTCTTCGAGCGATGACCAAAGAAAATATAGAGATTTAAAAGAACTTGAAAAAGCAAAGGAAACCCGCGATTGCATTATTAATTTTCAAAATTATTTACTTAAAAATAAGTTAGTTGATTCCGATGAGTTAGCCGAAATTGAAAAAGATGTTAAAAAAGAAATTGATGAAGCTTTGAGTTGGGCTATGGCAAGACCTAATGCAAGAGCAAAAGATTCTACTAATCACATTTTTGCTCCATTAAAAACAAGAGAACTCCCTTATGCAAATAGTGAACCTCAAAAAGGTGAAAAAGCGGTAATGATTGATGCAATTAATCATGCTCTTAGTGAGGAAATGTTCCGCAATCCTAAAATGCTTATTTTCGGAGAAGATATTGCCGACCCCAAAGGCGGAGTGTTTACTGCTACTAAGGGTTTGTCTAAATATGGTGTTGACAGAGTGTTTAACTCACCGCTTGCAGAAGCATCAATTATCGGTGTTGCAATAGGTTTGGCAGTGCGAGGTTTTAAACCTGTTGTTGAGATTCAGTTCGGTGATTATATATGGCCCGCTTTCCAGCAGTTAAGGAATGAATTAAGTACTATGCGTTTCCGCTCTAACGGAGGATTTTCGGCTCCTGTAGTTGTGCGAACTGCTGTCGGTGGCTATATTCACGGAGGTCTTTGCCATTCACAAAATATTGAAGGATTTTTCTCACATATCCCGGGTTTGTTAATTGCTTATCCTAGTACTGCGGCAGATGCCAAAGGTCTGTTGAAGACTGCTTGTAGATTGCAAGACCCTGTTATGTTTTTGGAGCATAAAGGTATGTATAGATTGCCTTATTCTACAACAATTGAACCCGATGAAAATTATCTCTTGCCTTTTGGTAAAGGTAAAGTAGTCAAAGAAGGTGATGATATGACTATTGTAACTTATGGAATGGGTGTCAAAGATTCATTAAATGCCGTCAAAGAAATCGAAAGGGAAAGTGATAAATCTATTGAAATTATTGATTTGAGAACTATTGTGCCTTGGGACAAAGAATTGGTCTTTGATTCAATCAAGAAAACAAATAAGGTTCTTATAGTTCATGAAGATACATTGTCAAGTGGCTTTGGTGCTGAAATATCGGCTACTATTAGTCAAGAAGCATTCCAATATCTTGATGCTCCAATTATGCGACACGGTGCTAAAGATTCACCTATTCCTTATGCACCTGCTTATGAATTAGATGTTTTGCCTTCACAAGAAAAAATTAAAACCGATATTGAAAATTTGTTAAAATATTAGTATTTTACATTTATGAATATTCAAATTTATGGTATAAACAAAAGTAGGGATACACAAAAAGCTATACGCTTTTTTAAGGAGAGAAGAGTAAAATTTCATTTTGTTGATTTAAATGAAAGAGCTATTTCAAAAGGAGAATTAAATAATATTTCCCGCAAATTTGATTTGGAAGATTTGATTGATAAGAATGGCAAAGAGTTTAAGAAATTGAACCTTGAATATATGGTCTATGATTTAGAAGAAAAGCTTTTGGAATATCCTTTACTTTTTAAAATGCCAATTGTAAGAAATGGTAGTGATGTTAGTGTTGGCGATTGTCCTGATATTTGGAAAGATTGGCTGTTAAAAAGTGATTAATAATAAATAGATAGATTTGAAATGAAAAAATATTTTGCTTTATTAGTATTGGTTCCCTTGTTTTTTATTCAATGTACCGATAATAAGGGTTTAGACAAAAAATCCGGATTGCCTAATTCACCTGATATGATTAATCCTTTAAAAATAGGCGATAAAATACCTCATCTTGTTTTTAAAGATTACAAAGGAAGTAGTTTTGATTTAACAAAAGCATTAAAGAAAAAACCAACAATATTAATTTATTATCGTGGCGGTTGGTGTATGTATTGTAATTTGCACTTAGGACAAATTCAAGAAATTGAACAAAAATTATTTGATTTGGGTTATCAGATTATTGCAATTAGTGCGGATTTATCATCAAAAGAATCACTTACTCTTAAAAAACATAATATTCATTATATTCTACTTTCGGATTCCAAAATGACAGGAGCAAAAGCTTTGGGTCTTGCTTATTATGCGGGTGATATTTATAAAGATATGCTTGGAACTTTGGAAGATTATTCGGGAGAAAAACATTATATTTTGCCTGTTCCAGCCGCTTATGTGATTGACAAAAAAGGTACAATTAAATTTGAATATATTAATCCGAATTTTAAAGTTAGAATTGACCCGAAATTACTTTTGGTTGCTGCAGAAGTATCTTTAAAGAAATAAATTATTGTGTTTCTATAAAATTTTATCATTTATATTTAATTAGCACTATATTGTATTCAGTGGGTAATTTCTAATTTCCAATTTCCAAATATCTTCTTGTAATTCCACATTCATAATTTATTTCAGCGACGTAGTCGCGGTATATCTTATAATTTTCAAATATTTTTCCTTCCAATTCAGGTTTGCCATAGCACACACCCCTTTTATCCCCTCTTGTTAGAGGGGAA
>CAZVPQ010000070.1:0-8627 GCA_964628675.1 uncultured Hyphomicrobiales bacterium
GCATATTGCAAAAATAATCAAGATTAATTTAAAAAACATTTTTATTTAATATTTGATTATTAATTTGTATATTTTAAATTAAACGTAATAAGAGAAACGAAAAATTGAAAATAAAATTTCCTATCAGAGTAAGATTGACTATATGGTACAGCATACTACTTGTTGTAACAATATTAGCATTCGCAACATTTGCATATTTTTGGGAGTCAAATGAATTATATTCTAATCTTGACAACTCTTTATTAAATGTAGCGAATACATTAGACAATTTAATTACCGATAGTGCTAATAATCTTGACGAAAATCAAAATTCTGATTATTGGGAGAGAAATTTTATTAATAAAAATGACAGGTTTTCATTATTCAGGAAAGAAGAACAAACACGCTTTGTTGGTCCCTTGCGTCCAAAGAAAAATAATTCAATTATTAAATCAAATGACATTGTGTGGGCGGCAATTTTTAAACATATATTATTAAATCCTTTAAACTATTACATACAAATATCAGATTCTTCAAAAAATATCATTTGGAAATCCAAAACTTTAATTGACTACGACTTACCAATAGACAAAAGTTATGTAAAATTAGTCGCTCCAAAAAATAGATCACAAAACTACTTTTTTGACAATATTAAAATTGAAAATTCAAAGTTAAGATTATTGATTAAGCAGTCTAAAACTGATATTATTTCTATTGCATACTCTGTTGAAGATGTAGAAGCAACGCTCAGATCACTATTTTCTGTGCTATTGTTAGCTTTACCTGTTATTCTTTTACTTGCTGTTGGAGGTGGATTGATGCTATCTACTTTGTCATTAAAACCTGTTGATGCTATAACAAAAACGACAAATAAAATTACAGCTACTAACCTCAAATTAAGATTATCAGACCCCGGAACTAATGATGAGTTGTCCCGATTAACAACAACATTGAATAAAATGATAGAACGATTAGACAAATCTTTTACTCAAATAAAACAATTCACTTCAGATGCATCTCATGAGCTAAGAACACCATTGACTATAATGAGAGGTGAATTGGAAATCGCATTAAGTAAAGAAAGATCTGAAGAAGAATATTTAGAAGTTATTGCCAGTACTTTGGACGAAGTGTTGCGCCTATCTAAAGTTGTTGAAGCTTTATTGGAATTATCAAGAGCCGACACCGGTCAAACAAAAATGCAATTAAAAAAAGAAAATATATCTTCAATTGTTACTGATTTAGTCGAAGATTTTGAAATAATTGCTGATACTAAAAACATAAGGATTCAATCTGATATTCAAAATAATGTTATTGCTAATATTGACAGCGTTAGACTACCGCAAGTAATTATTAATATTATTGATAATGCTGTCAAATATTCATTAAAGGACAGTCTTATCAAAGTATCGTTGTATGATAGAGAACATTATTTTGAATTCAAAGTTGTTGATGAGGGTATTGGTATGACCCAAGAGGAAATATCAAATATTTTTAATAGATTTTACAGGGTTGACCAAGCAAGAGCCGCCGATATAAAAGGTACCGGTTTAGGATTGTCAATTGTTAAATGGATAGTTGAAGCTCATAACGGGCAAATATTTGTTGAAAGCAAGCCTAATTTAGGTTCAACTTTTATTTTAATGATACCTAAGAGCAACAATTAATTATGAAATATATTTTCTGTTATTTTTACTAAATCCCAAACTAAACAAGATGTTTGATGAATTGTATTATGCTTTTTGGAAATATTTTGTAAAATACTTCCTGACAATTGCCCTAAGAAAAAAGCCCCGACTAATATTGGATAAGTAATAAAAGCCCAACCTATACCCGAATATATTCTTAATAAAATAATAAACGGGACAGGAATATGCACCGACAAAAACCATTGGGACGAAAATTTTTTGACATTACTACGCCAATAACCGAATGGCAAGTTAAATATTAAAATAAATATAGCGACGTAAATCAAATTCATTGTTTGAGTTCCTATCCTTTATCTTTTTTCTTATGACTATATTTTATTACTGTTGCTTTTTCAATAGTTATCAAACCTTCGTCAACATTATCATTGAGAAAGGGGAATATCTTGTTAAGATTTTCTTCAGTATCAATTAACTCAACAATTATGGGCAAATCTTCAGAGAGTCTTAAAAATCTTGCAGTATGGACAAGACTCCTCGCACCGAATCCCATAACTCCACGTATAACTGTAGCCCCTGCTAATTTCAACTCTCTGGCTTTCAAAACAATTTGTTCGTAGAGTGGTTTGCCTTCCAATCTATCACCTTGACCTATGAATATTCTTAATAACATACCATTTTCTGGGAGTGCCATTGTTTACCTCCGACCAATAGTTACAAAAAAATACTGAGAAAGAAGAAATCCAAATGCTGCTAATAAAATACCAAATATATTAGTAGCCAATATATTAATAATAGCAAATTTTATTTCGCCGTTTCTAAATAAGTTTATAGTTTCTAAAGAAAACGAGGAAAATGTTGTAAATGAACCTAAAATACCAATAAAAATAAACGATTTAATATCTGAAGATAAGATTGATTTTTCCCGAATACCCCAAAGAAAACCAATAACAAATGATCCAATTAGGTTTACTGTTAATGTCCCCCAAGGATAAGCCGCTCCTAATATTTTATGGGAAAACCCTGAAACTCCATATCTAAATACTGCCCCTATTGCTCCTCCAAACGCTATATACAATAACCTTATTATCATAAAATATTCCAATCGCTCTTATATTGTTTTAGTTGAATATAATTTACAAAATTAGATAAATTTTGAGTATATAAAAAATAAGGACAAGTTAAAATAACTTGTCCTTAATATATCAATCAATAGCTGTTTCTTACCAAATTTTAGCTCTCTCATCTTTTGGTAAATATAATTTATCATTCTTTTTAATATCAAATGCTTTGTAAAATTCCGGAACATTTCTCAAGACACCATTAACCCTGAATTTAGCAGGTGAATGCACATCTTGTTTCAATCTTTTCATCAATTCTTCCGGTCTTATATTCTGACGCCAAACTTGAGCATAAGCAAGATAAAATCTTTGTTGTGGTGTAAATCCATCAATATCTTTGAGCTGTTTACCATTAGTAGCCATTTCCCAAGCTTGATGAGATACGGTAATTCCACCGAAATCTGCAATATTTTCACCTAATGTCAATTTGCCGTTAACTTTCATCGAGTCTATTGCAACAAAAGAATCATATTGATCAACTAACACCTGAACATGCTTTTTGAATTTTTCACCATCTTCTTTTGTCCACCAATTTTTTAAATTTCCTTCTTTATCATACATTCTGCCTTGGTCGTCAAATCCGTGAGTCATTTCGTGACCGATAACAGTACCAATAGCACCATAATTAACGGCATCATCAGCATCTTGGTTAAAGAAAGGAGGTTGTAATATAGCGGCAGGAAATACAATTTCATTCATATTCGGACTGTAATAAGCATTAACTGTTTGAGGAGACATATGCCATTCCTTTTTATCAACAGGTTTGCCTATTTTGTCTAATTCACGTTTAACACTGAATTTTGCAGTATTCAATGAGTTGGCAAGATAAGAATCTTTTGAAATATCAACTTTTGAATAGTCAATCCATTTATCGGGATAGCCAACTTTAACGTTCATAGCGGAGAGTTTTTGAAGTGCTTTTTCTTTTGTTTCAGGGCTCATCCAAGTAAGTTTTTCAATTCTTTTGCCAAGAGATTTTTTAAGGTTATTCACAAGTTGAAGCATTCTTGTTTTAGCTTGCGGTGGAAAATATTTTTTTACATAAAGTTGACCGACTGCCTCGCCCAGTGAACCGCTTGTTTCTGCAAGAACTCTTTTCCATCTTTCTTTAAGCTTTTGTTTGCCCGAGAAAACAGTTCCATAAAAATGGAAATTCTCGTTAACAAAATCAGAGCTTAGATTACTTGCTACTGCACTAATAAGATTCCACTTCAAATATAATTTCCAAGTTTCAATAGGGACAGTTTTCAATTGAGCATTAAAACCACTAAGAAAATCAGGTTGTCCAACATTTATTTCATTTATTTTTAGTCCCATATTGTTTAGATACGAGTTCCAATTGAAATCGGGTGTGATTTTTTGACATTCTTCAATCGACATTTTGTGATAATTAGCAATAGGATCACGTAAATCAACTCGTGCGCGAGAAGCTTTTGCAAAATTAGTTTCGAGTCCCATAATACGATTAGATGCATCTTTTGCCGAGGCTTCGTCGTATCCCATCAATTCAAACATCTTAGTTATGTGCTTGATGTATTCGGTTCTGAGTTGTTTCGAACGAGCGTCATCACCCAAATAATAATCTTTATCGCCTAATCCAAGACCACCTTGATACAAATTTGCTATAATATTAACGCTATTTTTTTCGTCTTGTGCAGAATAAAGCATAAAACCGGGGTGAATTCCATAAAGATTAAGATGAGCAATTTCTTTTTGCAAATCATTTTCGTTTTTTATATTATCTATTAAATCAAGTTCCGGTTTTAAAGGTTTGACTCCTTCTTTTTCAATTTCAACAGTATCCATTCCTGAAGTATAAAAATCACCTATTAATTGTCCTAAAGAACCCTTAGGTGCATTTTTATTTGCGACAGCATCTAATATAATAGTTTTTAACTGTTTTTCTTTTCTCTCTTGTATTTCGTCGAAAGCACCATATCTTGAATAAGCCGCAGGAATAGGATTAGCTTTCATCCAACCACCATTAGCATATTGAAAGAAATTATCACCCGGATTTACAGTTGTGTCCATATTCTTTGAATCCAATGGGGGATATTCGGGAGCTTTTACTTTTTTAGGCTCACAGCTTGTTATCATAACAACAATCACCAAAATTATTGATAAAAATTCTAAAAAATGTTTCATTTTATTTTTTTACTCCAATTGTTAATAAAATATTTTCTATAAGTCATGCAAAAATATTAAATCTTGCTTATTATTGCTTAACTATTTACTTTCAAAAATTAAAAAGCAAAATTAAACAATTCTAATATGCTATAAAAATATATCTTTTGCTTAATACATTATTCTAATTGCAATATTATGATAGTTTACTGCGTTAATAATTATTTTAATGACAAATTATAGATAACTTAAAACGATTAAATAAGAAACAGGAATATTTTGGAAATAGGGAAACAAACTAAAGGCGTAAAAACTCTTCTCGGAAATCCTAAAAAAGCAATAATGAAACTTTCGGTACCAATGGTTATTGCAATGTCTGCCCAAACGATTTATAATTTGGCAGATGCAATTTGGGTATCGGGTATCGGACCTAAAGCGTTAGCCGCTGTGGGATTTGTATTCCCATTCTTTTTCTTTGCAATGGCTTTGTCAAATGGTATCGGTATTGGTGGCGGTTCTGCTATTTCAAGAAAAATAGGAGAAAAAAATAAAGAAGGCGCAGATAATGTTGCCACACATACTATAATTATTATGTTGATTACAGCAATTATAGTTTCCGTTACGATGCTAATTCTTACCGAACCCATTTTGAAATTTATGGGTGCGGGCAATGCTTTAGAGCAATCAACCATTTATGCAAGAATTATATTTTCCGGATTGATATTTATCTTTTTTCTTCAAACTACCTTTTCGATTTTGAGAAGTGAAGGTGATGCCAAAAGAGCTATGTATGGTATGCTTGCCGGAGTTATACTTAATATTATTTTAGACCCTATTTTTATTTATATTTTACATTTAGGAGTTGCAGGTGCCGCTTATGCTACTGTAATTTCAATGTTTATAGTATCATTAGTTTCTTTTTATTGGTTATTTATTGATAAAAAAACTTTCGTATCATTTCATTTTAAGCATTTTAAATTCGATAAAAAAGTAGTTTACGATATTAGCCGAGTTGGAATTCCTGCTTCTATTTCGCAAACTTCTATGTCTTTAATGGCATTTTTTTTGATTTCAATAATCGCAAAAGTTGGTGGCACAAATGGCGTAGCGGTTTATACAACAGGTTGGCGTATAATAACAATGGCTATTATGCCGTTGCTCGGTATTGCAAGTGCAGTTACATCGGTTGTGGGTGCCGCGTTTGGTAGTAAAAACTATAAAAATATTAAAATAGCATACTATTATGCCATAAAAATAGGAGTAGTATCGGAAATAATCCTTTCTTTAATAATATATTTCTTTGCCCCTCAAATAGCATTGATTTTCACATGGTCTAAGCAAACGCAAATACTTCAACCCGACATAATACAATTTCTTCAGATTATTTGCTTTATGATTATAACTGCACCGTTTGGTATGACCGCATCCTCAATGTTTCAAGGTACCGCCAAGGGAATTAATGCTTTGATTATGACAATTTTACGGACTCTTGTTTTTACAATACCTTATGCTTGGTTTCTCGGAATACATTACAATTGGGGTTTAAAAGGTGTTTGGCTTGGAATGTTGTTCGCAGGCTTCACTTATATCCCCATTGCTTTTATTTGGGCAAATTTATATATGAAAAAGTTATCTAAGTTATAATAACATTAGTTTCCTATATATCATTTTAATCATTAAGTTTAATTCTAACATCAACTGCTACAATATTATCATTATCTGCAATTAAAGGATTTATATCCATTTCTGATATTTCGGGGACAGCAAATAATAAATTCGATAAGGATTGTATAATATCAGCAATTTTTTCTTCATTTATTCCGATTTGACCCCTCACACCTTTTATTATATCATACCCCTTCAAACTTTTAATCATATTAAAAGCCTCTTTTTTACTTATCGGAACTAAGCCGGCAGAAAAATCTTTTAGTACTTCAATAAAAATACCGCCTAAACCAAAAAGTATTATATGCCCGAATTTGTCTTCTTTTTTAGCCCCTAAAAACAATTCGGTTCCTTTCAGCATTGGTTGCAACATAACAGCCTTTGCATTTTGAATAGAAATCAATTCGCTGAATGTATCTTTAACAGATTGTTCACTTTTTATAAATAATCGGACTCCGTTTACATCGGTTTTATGTACGGGACCAACTACTTTCATAACAACAGGATATCCTAAACGTTTTGTTTCAATTACTGCTTTTTCAATAGAATCTACTACGATTTCTTCAACTCTGGGAATATTTACAGCATCTAATAATTTTTGAGTATCCTCAGGCTCTAAATATCCTGATTTTGAAATATCAATTATATCTCTAATCTTATTGATTTCATTTTGATTTATAGTCTTATCATCAAATGGTTTGGGAGTGTGATATACTTTCGACAAAGCTTCACCGAATACTACTTCATCTGCAAAATATTGTCTGCCTAAACTAACAAAATGATCTATTGATTTCTTTGCTTGCACTATTGATGGCAATATAGGATAAATAGGTTTTTTGCAAGTTTTCATTTTTTCATTTAATACATTATAAACTTCTGTAACGTCAAACAATCCCGGTGTTCCGAATATTACCGCAGAACCGTCAATATTATCAAATTTATTATCAACATAATCCAAAATAATTCCTAATTGTTCTGCCGTTCCTGTTGCAATAAAATCAATGGGATTTGAAACCGAAGAACCATGAAATAGTTTAGTCAATAATTCATCAGCGGCAACTCCCTTAATCTGAGGCACTTTCATACCATTCTTAGCCAAAGTATCGGTAAGCATAACGCCGGGACCACCGGCATGAGTAATTACAGCTATCCTATCTCCATTGAGTTGCTTGTGCATAAAAACATTAGATATATAAACTAATTCTTGTTTGCTATGGCAACGAACTATACCTGCTTTTTTAAATAATGCATCTACTGCCAAATCCGAACCGGCTAAAGCTCCCGTGTGTGATGAAACTGCACGTGAACCTGCATCTGTCGTTCCTGATTTAATAGCGGCTATATGACAACCCTTTTTAATTAAGGAGCGTGCATGTTTCAATAACATATCGGGTTTATCTATTTTCTCTATATAAATCATTTTCACATTCGAACTTACTCCGGCTTCGTAGGTTTCGTCCCAATGTTTCAAAATGTCTTCCACCCCAATTTGGGCACTATTACCAACTGAAAACAAACTTGCAAAAGTCAATCCCAATGGAACGGCTTGCTCTAAAATAAATACAGCTGTCGCTCCGGAACCCGATACAAAATCAATTCCTTTGTTATTTAATTTTGGAATCGGTCCCGTAAACGCTCCCTTATATGTCGGCGTTAGAACACCTACACAGTTAGGACCAATTAATGAAGCTTCGTTTTGATCACAAATACTTACAATTTTGTCTTCTAATATTTTACCTTCTTCACCTATTTCACTAAATCCAGCCGATAAAACAATAAATGCCTTAGTATTTTTATTATCAACTAAATATTCAATAGTATCAGGAATATATTTCGAAGCAATTGCAATTATAGCGAGTTCAACATTTGGCAATTCTTCAGGTTTTTGGTAGCATTTAATGCCTTGTATTTCGACTTCCTTAGGATTTAATGTATAAAGTTTGCCTTTAAAATCTCCTTCAATTAAATGCTTTAATACCCTTCCGCCCGGTTTAGATAGTTCATTTGAAGCTCCTATAACAACGATACTTTTCGGTTCTAATAATTCTTTAACCATTACATTCCCAATAATAAATTTTTAATTCCCTTTATT
>CAZVPQ010000071.1:0-8613 GCA_964628675.1 uncultured Hyphomicrobiales bacterium
TCTAATTAAAGCTGGTTCGTAATGCGAAAATACCATTGTAAAAACTGCTCTTCCTTGACTCAATGATCTTAAATGAGTCACATAACCAAACATTTCAGATAAGGGAACAGAAGCTTTTATCACTTGCATAACTTTTTGTCTAAATATTCCTTCCACCTTGCCTCTACGAGAATTCAAATCAGCTATTATATCACCAACATAATCTTCAGGAGAAACAATCTCCGCTTCAAAAACCGGTTCCAACAATATTGGGTTTGCATTTGCAACTGCTTCTTTAATAGCCATCGATGAAGCAAAAATGTAAGCTAATTCAGTTGATGATTCCTGATTAAAAGTACCGGCAATTATTGTCGCTTCTATACCAATAACAGGATATCCCTTTGGACCAGCTTGCAAGGAATCTCTAATCCCTTTTTCAATAGCCGAATAAAACTGTTTAGGTATCATCGACTCATCAAGTTTATTAATAATTAGATTTTCATCTCTATTATCATTAGGTTTAATTTTTATTACAATATGTCCAAAGTGTTTTTTATCGCCTATTTGTTTATCTATTTTGCCTTCTTGCTCAACTTCCTTAGAAATAGTTTCTCTATACGATACTTGAGGTTTACCTACTTTAGTTGACAATTTAAATTCTCTTTTAAGTCTATCAACTATTATTTCCAAATGAAGCTCGCCAACACCACTCAAAATCAAATCACCACTCTCATCATCTAAATTATATCTCAAACTGGGATCTTCATCAACCAATTTCTGCAATACCTCTATCAGCTTCTCTCTTTCAGCCATATTCTTGGCTTCAATTCTTTGATTTATAACAGGATTAGCGAATTGTATTTTTTCATACATAATTGGATTTTTCAAATCACAAATTGTATCGCCGGTCCTCGTAAATCTAAATCCAGGAATTGCACAAATATCACCTGAAACTGCCTCTTTAACTTCCAATCGCTTATTTGAATACATTTTAAGAATTTTGAGTATTTTTTCCTTTTTCCCAGTTGAAGTATTCAAAACCGAATCACCTAATTTGATTTTCCCCGAATAAATTCTAATAAAAGTTAATCTCCCAACAAATGAATCGGTTAATATCTTGAACGCTAAAGCAGAAAAAGGTTCATTATCCTTAGCCAATCTTTTAATTTCCTTACTCTCATCATCTTTATCGAAACCGATAAATAATCCAATATCCTCAGGTGACGGCAAATAATCAATAATTGCATCCATTAAAGGTTGAACTCCTATATTCTTTAAAGAAGACCCGCAAAAGACAGGATGAAATTTCGAATCCAAAACACCTTTTCTCAAAGCAGTCTTTAATTCATCTGCATTCAAGTCTTCACCATCTAAATATTTCATCAGCAAAGTATCATCTGACTCAGCAATAGCTTCAACCATTAAGCTTCTATATTTTAACGCCTCTTGTAAAAAATCATCAGGTATTTCTGCTTCTTTAATATCCTGCCCCTTTGATTGAATATCAAAATAAAGAGCTTTCATTTTAATCAAATCAATAATACCTTTTAAATTTTCTTCACTTCCGATTGGTATTTCAATCACTATCGGATTTGCATCTAATTTCTCTTTTATCTCATCGACAACTTTAACAAAATCCGCACCCATTCTATCAAGCTTATTAATAAAGATTATTCTTGGAACATCAAATAAATCTGCTTGATGCCAAACCGTTTCAGACTGAGGTTCTACACCTCCAACAGCACAAAATATTGCAACTGCACCATCTAAAACTCTCAAAGATCTCTGAACTTCAGCAGTAAAATCAACATGCCCCGGAGTATCAATAATATTAATCAAATATTTATTCCAAGAGCAAGTAACTGCCGCCGACATAATCGTAATACCTCTTTCTTTTTCCTGATCCATATAATCCATAAAAGCGGTACCGTCGTCAACCTCACCTATTCTATGCAAATAGCCTGAATAATACAAAATCCTTTCAGTCGTAGTTGTCTTTCCGGCGTCAATATGAGCCATAATCCCAATATTTCTTAACTTGGATTTGACTTCTAACTTTGACATAATCGAACCAAACTTTCAATTGACAAAGAACAAATCTTAATTACCATTTAAAATGTGCAAAAGCTTTGTTGGCTTCTGCCATCCTATGAGTATCTTCACGTTTCTTAACTGCGGCGCCCTCATTATTAGATGCCGCTATTAATTCTGATGCTAACCTTTGAGCCATAGTCTTATCTCTACGAGATTTCGAATATTGCTTAATCCATCTTATTGCTAATGCTACTCTCCTATCCTCTCTAACTTCAATAGGAACTTGATAAGTAGCTCCTCCAACTCGACGGGATTTTACTTCCGTAATTGGAGCAACATTGGAAATAGCTTTTCTAAATACTTCGAGAGGCTCTTTTTTTGTTTTATTACCAACAATATCAAATGCTTCATAAATAATTTTTCTTGAAGTATTCTTTTTACCATCCAACATCATATTATTTATAAATCTCGAAACCAAAATATCTTTATATTTTGGATCCGGTTCTAATCTTCTTTTTTCAGCTTTTCTTTTTCTCATAATACAATTTCAAATTATCTGAAACATTTAATTACTTTTTAGCTTTTTTGGGCTTTTTACTACCATATTTCGACCTACCCTGATTTCTACCTTCAACTCCTTGAGTATCAGCTGTACCACGAATTACGTGATATCTAACACCTGGGAGATCTTTTACTCTTCCGCCCCTTATATAAACAATTGAATGCTCTTGAAGGTTATGACCTTCCCCCGGAATATATGTTGTAACTTCAAATCCGGAAGTCAATCTAACACGTGCGACTTTCCTTAAAGCTGAATTAGGCTTTTTGGGTGTCGTCGTATAAACTCTTGTACATACACCTCGACGCTGTGGGCAGCTATTCAAAGCCGCTGATTTACTTTTTTCCTTAGCCTTTTTCCTTGGCTTTCTAACCAACTGATTTATCGTCGGCATTAACCTTCTCCATAAACAATTATTATAAACATTCTTTTTTTTCAGAGCTTGCAAAATTATGCAATATTATTTAAATAAAAAAACTAAATTCTTTCTTTTTTCAATAATATTGAAAATAATTTGCTTTTTTTCGAAATAAATCAAAATTTTAGCAATTTTACACCTGTTATTTCAAATAAAAAGTAAAAAAAGCCGCAAAAAATAAGCGGCTTTTTTAAAAAACAAAAAAACTGTTACTTTTCTGCTATTCCCTGAATCTCAACAGCTCCCTCAACTTTTTCATCCTCGGTATTATCTCCCATTCCTTCAGCTTTTTCCTCTTCAGTCGATCTTCCAAAAATATTACCTATATCACTTATAACTTTCATCTCTTGATATTTTCTCAAACCTGTTCCGGCAGGTATTAACTGCCCAAGAATAACATTCTCCTTTAATCCCTGTAGATAATCAATTTTACCTGTAACCGAAGCCTCGGACAACACTCTCGTGGTTTCCTGGAATGATGCCGCTGACAACCAACTTTCAGTTGTTAATGATGCTTGAGTAATACCTAATAAAATCGATTCCCCAATAGCGGGTTCAGCCGGATGGCAAGTAATCTCTTTTTGCCCGTTTTTCTTAATTTTATTGTTTTCTTCTCTCACTATTCTTCTATGAACCAGATCCTCTTGTACGAATTTAGAATCTCCCGGATCATCTATCAACATCTGAGATTTTAAATTTTGATTCTCGTCATAAAATCTAATTTTATCTACATTTTCGTTCTCCAAGAAATTAGAATCTCCGGCATCAGTGATTTTTACTTTTTGAAGCATTTGCCTTACAATCACCTCAATATGTTTATCATTAATTTTTACACCTTGCATACGATAAACTTCCTGAATTTCATTTACCAAATATTCCTGAACAGCATTTGGTCCCTTAATTCTCAAAATATCGTGAGGATTAGTCGAGCCTTCAGTTAATCGGTCTCCGGATCTAACAAAATCTTCCTCCTGAACTAAAATATATTTACCGGTTTTAACTACATATTCCTTGACCGTTTTCTGATCAAGTGATGTAACCTGTATCACTCTTTGATTACGCTTCGGTTTTCCATAACTAATAGTCCCGTCAATTTCAGAGATAATTGCAGGATTTTGCGGTGCTCGGGCTTCAAACAACTCTGTTACTCTCGGCAAACCACCTGTGATATCCCTAGTTCTTCCCAAATCTCTAGGAATTTTCACTAATGAAGATCCAATACCTACATCATCATTATCATCAACTCTTAATTGAGCTTTCGTAGGAATACTATATGATTTTAAAATTTTATCTTTCTTATCTACAATATTAATTGTAGGTGACTTTGTTCTATCCCTCGAATCAATAATAACCTTGGTTATATGACCTGTTTGTTCATCATTAACCTCTCTATAAGTTACATTAGGTACCATATCAACAAACTTAACCGTACCGGCTACTTCAGTAATAATCGTAGAGTTATAAGGATCCCATTCATAAATCATATCCCCTTTTTTAATTTTCTGCCCGTCTTTGACTTTAAGTGTAGCTCCGTATGTAGCATCATATTTTGTTAATATCCTATTATTATCTGCATCAACAATATTAATAACACCACTTCTACTTACAACAATTTGAACTTCACCGGATTCTTCTTTATAAGTAGCAATTCTCATATTTTCAAATTTAATTGTACCGTCGAACTTAGCAATTACAGAGGACTGCGACGCTATCAACAAAGCCGTACCACCAGTATGGAAAGTTCTCAAAGTTAACTGCGTGCCAGGTTCACCAATAGATTGGGAAGCAATAGTACCAACTGCTTCACCAACATCAACCAATTGCCCCGTTGATAAGTTCCTACCATAACACTTACTGCAAACACCTCGCCTTGATTCGCATGTTAAAACCGAACGAATAAAAACACTCTCAATTGAAGAAGATTCTATTTTTTTCGCTATTCCCTCATCAATCATAACTCCTGATTTTACAATCAATTCGTCAGTTAAAGGATCTACGACATCTTCAAGAGTAACTCTACCTAAAATTCTTTCCAATAAAGATTCTTTTATCTCTTCACCGTCTTTTAAGGCTTCCATATGAACACCACGAATAGTACCGCAATCATGACCTGATATAATCATATCTTGGGCAACATCATGTAATCTCCTTGTCAAATACCCTGCATCAGCCGTTTTCAAAGCAGTATCAGCCAAACCTTTTCTAGCACCATGAGTAGAAATAAAATACTCTAAAATTGATAATCCTTCCTTAAAATTAGATATAATTGGATTTTCAATCAATTCACCCGTTGAACCGGATAATGATTTTTTAGGTTTAGCCATTAAACCACGCATACCTGCAAGCTGTCTAATCTGCTCTTTAGAACCTCTCGCTTGCGAATCCAACATCATCCAGAAAGGATTAAAACCACCCATATTCTTTGATAATTCAGTATATAATTTATCTGCTACCCTATTAGTTGCAGTTGACCAAGTATCAATTATTTTATTATATCTTTCTCCTGAACTTATAACACCATTTTGATAAGCAAATTCAATCCCATCAATTTTCTTTTGAGCAGAATTAATTATGAGCGTTTTATCATTTGGAATCAATACATCAGAAATACTAACAGACAATCCGGCTTTTGTAGCATAAAAATATCCGATATTTTTTAAATCATCTAAGAAATTTACAGTTTTTGCCAGTCCGGCACTTCTGAAACACTGCCCAATAATCTGTCTCAATCTCTTCTTGGCTAAAACTTCATTCAAATATCCCATCTCTTCCGGCACTATCTGATTAAATAATACTCTGCCTGTTGTAGTTTCAATTATTTTACCTTTAATTCTAACTTTTATTCTTGCATGAATATCCAATACTTCGTTATTAAAAGCAATAATTACTTCTTCTGCGGAAGCATATAATTTATCTTCACCTCTAACATCATGTTTTACTTTTGTCATATAATAAATACCCAAAACCATATCTTGCGAAGGAACAGCAATCGGATCACCATTTTGAGTATGCATAATATTATGAGGCGCCAACATCAGAAGCATAGATTCCAATTGAGATTCAAAACTAATCGGTACATGAACCGCCATTTGATCACCGTCAAAATCAGCATTAAAAGCTGTACAAACCAATGGATGCAATTGAATAGCCTTGCCTTCAATTAATCTCGGCTGAAACGCTTGGATACCCAATCTATGCAAAGTTGGAGCACGGTTGAGTAATACCGGATGCCCTTCAATAACTTTTTCTAAAATATCAAAAACCTCTGCGGTTTTTCTTTCTACCATTTTTTTGGCACTTTTAACAGTCTTAACATGACCACGCTCAATCAATTTCCTAATAATAAAAGGTTTAAATAATTCAACAGCCATATCTTTTGGAAGTCCACATTCGTGCAATTTCAACTCCGGACCAACCACAATAACCGACCTACCGGAATAATCAACTCTCTTACCTAAAAGATTTTGTCTAAACCTTCCTGTTTTTCCTTTCAAAGTATCCGCCAATGACTTCAAAGCTCTTTGAGAATCACTCCTCACAGCTCTTCTACTATTATCAAACAATGCATCAACAGATTCCTGCAACATTCTTTTTTCATTTCTCAAAATTACTTCGGGAGCGTTAATATCAATTAACCTCTTTAATCTATTATTTCTAATTATAACTCTTCTATACAAATCATTTAAATCAGAAGTAGCAAATCTACCACCTTCTAAAGGAACCAAAGGCCTCAAATCAGGCGGCGTTACAGGTATTATATCCAATACAAGCCATTCCGGTTTATTAACCAAATACTCAGGCTCTGTTTTTCTAAAAGGACCTAAAATTTTTAATCTCTTTAATAATTCGGCTTTTTTCTGTTGCGAAGTAACTACTTTCAATTCATTTTTTAATTGATAATAAACTGCCTTGGGATCCACTCTCTTTAACAATTCCTTAATAGCTTCCCCACCAATTAACGCAATAAATTTATTAGGATCGTCATTATCCAATTCAAGCTCTTCATCTGGTAATGATTCCAAAACTTCAAGATATTGCTCTTCTGTCAACAAATCCTTAGTCTGTAAACCCGTATTACCCGGTTGAACAACTATATATGATTCATAATAAACAATTCTTTCTATATCCTTATTAGGCATACCCAAAATTGCACTTATCTTACTTGGCAAAGTTCTGAAAAACCATATATGAATTACAGGTACTGCAAGCATAATATGTCCCATTCTCTCTCTACGAACAGTTTTTTGAGTTACTTCAACTCCACATCTATCACAGACAATACCTTTATAACGAATCCTTTTATATTTACCGCAAGCACATTCCCAATCTCTTATAGGACCAAAAATTTTCTCGCAAAACAAACCGTTTTTTTCAGGTCTAAAAGATCGGTAATTTATAGTCTCAGGTTTTGTAACCTCACCATGCGATCTATTTAAAATATCGTCAGGTGAAGCAACCCTTATCGAAATGCTATTATACCCTTTTTTTGGAATTTGAGAAGTGTACATTATTATTTCCCAATTATTTATCTAAATTATTTATTTCTATATTATTTAATCAAAAGCATAAGTCTGCTTTTTACCTTAATTTCTCTTTGTTATTCAATATGAATATCAAGACATAAACCTTGTAATTCACGGGTTAAAACATTAAAAGATTCAGGTATATTTGGATCAGGCATGTTCTCACCCTTAACTATAGCTTCATACATCTTAGCCCTGCCTTGAACATCATCTGATTTCAAAGTCAACATTTCTTGTAAAGTATGTGCCGCCCCATAAGCTTCCAAAGCCCAAACTTCCATCTCACCTAATCTCTGACCACCAAATTGTGCCTTACCACCCAATGGCTGTTGTGTAATCAAGGAATATGGACCAATAGAACGGGCATGTATTTTGTCTTCAACTAAATGGGATAACTTAAGCATATAAATCATTCCTACTGTGATTCTTTCCGAAAATCTATCGCCTGTACGACCATCATACATAATACTTTTGCCATCGCTCGGAAGTCCTGCTTTTTCCAAATATTTCGTTACTTCGTCCCAAGATGCACCATCAAAAATAGGAGTTGCAAAATGAAGCCCTAATTCTTTGCCTGCCCAACCTAAAGCCGTTTCATACAACTGACCCAAGTTCATACGAGAAGGTACTCCTAAAGGATTCAAAACTATATCAACAGGTGTACCATCAGGTAAAAACGGCATATCAGCCAAAGGTACAATCTTGGAAACTATACCTTTATTTCCATGACGCCCCGACATTTTATCGCCAATCTGTAATTTTCTCTTTTTAGCTACATAAACTTTTGCCATTTGCAAAATACCGGGCTTTAATTCATCTCCGGAAATTATCTTGTTTTTTTCTGCCCTATAATCACCAATTATATCCTCCCTTTTCCTCAGATAATTTCTCGTCATCTCTTCAAAAATTTCATCTTTATCAGAGTCTTCCAAAATTCTTTGATTAGCTACCAATAAGTTAGGAACCAACTCCCCAGTTTGATATTTAGCAATAATATCTTCTGTATTTATAACTTTGCCACCTCTGAAGATCTTTTGATTATCCTGAGACACCATACCAAGAATTTTTTGACCATCTAATAAAACACAAAGTCTATCAAT
>CAZVPQ010000072.1:0-8580 GCA_964628675.1 uncultured Hyphomicrobiales bacterium
TGCAATAAGAAAAATATTTTATTGAAATGCTTTATTTAGAAAAGCTACAAATTCATCTTCATCACTAGTGAAATCTTTTTTGTCAATCAATTCACCGTTAGAATTTAAAATCACGTATAAAGGCAAAGCTACAGAATTAAATCTATTTATCTGAAAATTCTTGTTTGATATATAAGGTTCTTTGTTTATATCTGTAATTAATCTCAATTTAACCATTTTGTTGATTAAGTCTTTGATTCTTTGCTTAGGGAACATTGTCCTTTCCATTTTTTTACAGTTTGTACAAGTTTTACCGGAAAAGTCAATAAAAATTGATTTATTTTCGGCTTTTGCAACTTTCAAAGCTTCATCATAATTATCTAACCAACCTGATATTTCCTCAGGTTTTACTGATGTTGTTTGAATTATTGAAGCAGAAGCAAGAGTTGTCGGTTTTTCCGCTTGAGGAATATAAGTTTCCAAATCTCCAAGGTTTGAACCCAAAAGTCCGGTAAATAAATAAATTGTAAGAGTTCCAAAAGAAAGTGCAAAAAGAATTCTTGTAGAACCTACATGCTGGACATCGGTATCAATATGAGTTTTAAAACCGCCAAGAATATAATAAGTAGTCATAGCAAATATTGTAATCCAAATACCAAGAAACATTTCTCTTGATAATCCGCTGCTACCCCACTGAACTAAAGCGTTGTTGATAAAATAGAGAGTAGTAGCCAAAACAATAAATCCTAAAACCACTTTCATATTATTCATCCAACCTCCTGCTTTTGGCATAGAACCAAGTGCAGAGGGGAATAGAGCTAATAGAAAGAATGGTGCCGCTAAAACCGTAGAAAAACCAAGCATACTAATAATAGGGTAGAACCACTGTCCTTTGGCGGCAGCAATCAATGCCGCTCCAACAAGAGGACCCGTACAAGAAAATGAAGCTAATGAGAAAGTCAGACCCATTAATATTACACTCCCAATGCCACTACCTTGTTGGCTTTTCGTGTTTAATTTGTTCATTAATCCTGTTGGCATCTGAATTTCGTAAGAACCAAAAAGATTAAAAGTAAATATTAAAAATATTATTGCTATAAAGAGATATACTCCGGGACTTTTAGCAAAATCTTGTATTCCTGAAGCACCAAATAATATAGAAAATAAGAAACCTAATAAAGTAAAAGTAACTATTATGCCTATTGCGTACACTAATGCATCTCTTAAGCCCTTGCCTTTGGCTACTTCAGACCTTTTAGCAAAGAAGGATACGGTAATGGGTACCATCGGGAAAACACATGGAGTCAACAATGCTAATGCTCCGGCAGTCATTGCTAACCACAAAAACGAGAAAATACCACCTCCCGAATCTTCGGATTCTGCTTGTTCAAATTTAAGATCTGAAACTTTAGTATAATAATCTTTTGGAGGCAAACATGATGTATGATTGCATAATTGAAGATAAGTATCAACACTTACACTATCTTTCGAGAAATTTAAATCTTTTTTAGCTTTAACAGGTATATCAAAAGCAATATTTTTACCCTTGAAATATTTTAAATTCATTTCAAAGCCATCATCATATTTGGACTTTGGAGTAGGAGTTATTACTTTGCCTGTGAGCTCTATATCGTCTGTTGGCAGGACAGTTATTTCCGTAGTAGTTGGTCCTATACCATCTTTATTTATTTGGTCTTTCATATCATAAGTGTACCAATCATCATAAAAAGTCATTGTTAATCGAATAGTAAAGGTTTCACCTTTTTTAACTTCAATTTTTGAAGATTGGGCTTTTAGTTCAATAGTTTTTTTATCTTGAGAAAATAGTGCATTTGATATTAAGAAAAATGCAAATATTAATATAAATAACGATCTCAATTTCATAGATCTATCCCTAAAATAATTTATAATCAATGATTTATTCTCTATCTTGGAAATAACTTACTAATCTTTGGTCTTCAAAAGCTGTACCGGGTCCAGTCTTATTTTTAATTTGTTGAGATAAATTATCAGAGAAAACTTTAGCGGCATTATATCCATAAGTTCTCAAAAGATAATTGATAGCTATAACTTCAGCAATTACAGTAACATTTTTTCCGGGGAATATCGGTAATTTTACCATAGATATATTTATATTCATTATATTAGCAGGTTGCTCGTCCATTCCTATACGAGTATAATCATTTTCAGGATCCCAGTCCAATAATTCAACAATAATTTCTAATCTTTTTTGGAATCTAATTGATCTTATTCCAAACATTTGTCTAACATCTATTATTCCTAATCCTCTGATTTCCATAAAATGTTTAGCAATGCTTGTACTGGTTCCCATTAAAATAGTTTCATGCTTTTTCGTAAACATAACAACATCATCGGCAACTAAACGATGACCTCTTTCTATTAAATCCAAAGCTATCTCACTTTTTCCAATACCACTCCTACCTATGAATAGCATGCCGACACCATATACATCTACAAATGAACCATGAACTACTGCTTGGGGTGCAAATTGATCATCTAAAAATTCAGTTAATAAAAATTGAGTTTTCGTTGTATCAAAACTAGTTCTGAAAACTGCTATATTATTTTCATTTGCAATATTTATCAAGTCAGCTTCCAATTTTAAATTATTTGTTAATATAATGCAAGGAATAGGGAATTGTGCTATTGTTTCAAAAGATTTGATTCTATCTTCTTTTGAAAGACCGTTTAAATAATAAAATTCTGTATTGCCGAAGATTTGGACTTGTTTATAATTGAATAAGCCAACGTAACCGGCTAATGCAAGTTGAGGTCTATAAATGTTTTTCTCTAATATTTCATTATCGTAGCTAATATCAGTTTTAGTTAATGGCTCAAGGTTAACAGGTGATTTTAATAGTGACTTGACTGTTAACTTCTTAGTCTGTAATATTTTTAATCTGTCAAAATTAGTCATAATAATGAACCAATTGCTAGTAAATAAAAAAATCAATTCAATACAAATTTAAACAAATAATTTGAACAAAGAGCAACATTATTAATCTATAATCATTTTTTTATGAAGATTTAACTTTAAACTGAAGAAGGAATATCAATTATCATATTTCTTGAAAATCAGAGCTTGATATTTTAATTTGTCCACGACTTAAAAGTCGTGGCTATTCATATTTGATTTATAAGAAATTACAAGAAAACCCCATATAAAAAAAGGGAATGATTTATCACCATTCCCTATCGTAAAATCTAATAGAATAATAAATCTTAGTTTTATTTGTTATCTTGCAACCATCGTTCAGCGTCAATTGCCGCCATACAACCGGTTCCGGCAGCCGAAACAGCTTGCCTGTAAACATGATCTTGACAATCTCCACATGCAAAAACACCATCAATATTTGTATAAGTCGATTTGTTTTTAGTAATAATATATCCGTTTTCGTCTAAATCAATAATGTCTTTTAAGAATTTTGTGCTTGGGTCGTGTCCAATTGCTATAAATACACCATCAGCATCATGGCGTGTAATTTCACCGGTTTTCACATTTTTCACATTAATTCCAGTCAATTTTTTTATACCCATTTTTTCTTCGCCTAAATATTCGTCAACGACAGAATCCAAAAGGAAATCCATTTTAGGATTTGCCTTTGATCTATCAACCATAATTTTAGAAGCTCTAAATTCTTGCCTTCTATGAATGACAGTTACTGAACTTGCAAAATGAGTTAAGTAGTTGGCTTCTTCCAATGCAGTATCACCACCACCAATAACAAAAACTTTTAATCCTTTGAAAAAGAATCCATCGCAAGTAGCACAAGCTGAAATACCAAAACCCCAATACTGATCTTCACCTTTGGCATGCAATCTGCGAGCAGTTGCACCTGTTGAAAGAATTACCGTATCGGCAGTATAATGCTTATTGCTATCAGTCCATAATTGAAATGGTTTTTGGGAAAAATCTACTTTTGCAATAGTTTCATATATGGATTTTGCACCAAACTTGTTTGCCTGTTTTCTCATTATATCCATTAATTGCGGACCTTGAACTCCATCGGGGAAGCCGGGGAAATTCTCTACATCTGTTGTTATCATTAACTGTCCACCGGGTTCATTACCTTCAAATATTACTGTGTCTAAGTTAGCTCTTGAGCTATATATCCCCGCAGTTAATCCTGAAGGACCTGAACCGACAATAATTAATTCATGATGTTCACTCATAATAAATTCCTAATTTTATTTTTAAACTGTTTTATTATTTATAATTTAAATCAAACTTTTAATCATAGAGTAATGATTTACGATTTTTTTCCTAAATTATTTTGATTTAGAGCAGAAAAGTTTCTTTTAAGTCCTTTGAGTTTAGTTCTTTTAATCGGACTATTTTTAAATTTTACCCTAAAATCTTCATCTTTCATATTATTAATCTCTTTTTTTGATAAATAAGTTTTATTTCTTGGTTTGAAGAATTCATCATTGTTAATTTTCTTAAATTTATTCCAAGGGCAAACTTCTTGACAAATATCACAACCAAACACCCAATTATTCAATTTATTTGCAATATTCGTAGGTATTTCTTTCTCAGGTTTAGCTTCGATTGTCCAATAGGAAATACATTTATTGGAATCTATGACTTTAGGTTTAATTATGGCATTTGTAGGACAAGCATCAATACATTTTGTACAGTTCCCACAATAATCTTCCAACTTTGTATCTGATTCAATTTCGCAAGTAGTGATTATAATTCCGAGAAAAACATAAGAGCCGCATTCTTTTGTGATAAGCATACCGTTTTTACCCTGCCAGCCTATACCGGATTTAACTGCCCATTGCCTTTCAAGGATAGGTCCTGTATCTACATAAGATTTCGATTGAGAATTTTTATCTAAAGTTTGCAAAAAAAGTGATATATCATTTAATTTATTTAAAATAATATCGTGGTAATCATTGCCCCAAGCATATCTTGAAATTTTGCCTAAGTTTTCAGATTTAAGGGTTTCTTCATAGGGATAATCAAAATCCGTATAATAATTGTAAGCTAAAACTATTACTGATTTCGCACCGTGCAAGATTTTATCAATATTTTGTCTTTTATCCTGATTTCTTTCGAGCCAAGACATAGAAGAATGATAATTGTTGTTGAGCCAGTCTTGATAATAATTTATTTCTTTTTCTAAGTTTTCTACTTTAGCAACTCCAAATTTGCAAAAGCCTAATTCTGTAGCAAGTTCATTTAATTTTTCTTTTAAACTTTGCATATTATTCAAAAATTGGATTTTGACCGGATTGAATTTTCACGTTTTGTCGCCATTTTGGAATTTTAATCATAGGTTCTTCCATAAATACTTTTCCATTTTCTTCAAAAACCAAGTATTTATCTAATTTTTTAATGCCTTGTTTTTGATTAACATTTTCACCTGTATCAAGTGAATAAGTCCAACCGTGAAGTGGGCAAGTAACTGTAATCCCTTTTAGAATGCCTTCGAAAATTCGTGTAGCATGTCTATGTGGGCAAATATTTGATACGCAATATAATTTATTGTCAATCCTAAACAAAGCGTACTGCATATCAATATCATCTTCAAAAACAATTTTTTTGCTCTTGCCTTCTTTTATTTCATTAGAATCGCAAATATTAACTAAAGTTTTATTATCTTTTTTAATTTTATCCATTTAGGCTTTCGGATATTATGACTTCATCACCCGCTTTAAATCCTTTATCGGTTTTAATAATTTTACTTGCTTGTTTATAGGCATCATGCTCATAAATAAAAGTCCAATCTTCATCAACAGCTTGCGGGAAAATTTTCTTTTTCTCTTTTATTGTTTCTAAGGGTTCATTATCATAACCCATAACGAATGGTATTGGAATATGTGATGAAGTAGGGCATAAATCAGCCATATACAAAGCCGTTTGATTATTATCGTTTATTTTAATTAATTGCATACCGCGAGTATGACCATCGACACGTATAGTGCTTATACCATCGTAAATGTCAACATCACCATCTAAAAAATTAAGTAATCCTTCTTCTTTAAGTGGGACATAGTTCTCATTGAAAAAAGAGGCTCTGTCTTTTTCACTTGGATTGACAGCCCAATCATATTGAGATTTTTGCACAAAATATTTAGCATTCGGGAAAGTAGGAACTATTTTGCCATTCTCAATTTTTGTTGCTCCTCCTGAATGGTCAAAATGCAAGTGGGTTAAGAATACATCAGTTATTTCATCAGCATTCAGTCCGTAATTGTGCAGAATTAATTCAAGATTATTTTTCTGTAAATCAATCCCAAATCTATCGGCGATTTTTGCATCTAATTTTGTTCCGTTTGCAGTATCAATCAATGCTTTGTGGTTATCCCATTGTATAAGTAAGGGGCGTGCAGATAATGGAATGCGGTTTAATTCATCGCCTTTGTCATAAACTTTTGACCATAGAGCCTTTGGGACAACTCCGAACATTGCACCACCGTCCAACCATAAAAATCCTGTATCAAGTAAATCAATTGTAAATTTTCCTAATTTCATTATTTCACCTAAATTTATAATAATAACATAAATATTAACTAACGTAATCTCAAATTAATTATTTTTTATGGAAATAAATGAATCCAACGTTTTTTGCATTGGGATTAGTTTGGTGATAATTTGCTAATGTTTATCAATTTCTCAAAATGAATTAAGAAAGATAATTTACATTTCACTTTCAGATTGTCAGATAATTATTATTTTTGCAACTTAAATTATTGTGGATTTTTAATTGATTGTGATGAAAAATAGAATTTTATTGTTTGCGATATTGCTGTTGCTTATTAATACCTTTACTTATGCTCAGGACTCAACTAAAAAAGTCGGTTTTTTTAGTCAATTCAAATCAGGTGGAGAAACAACTTTGATTTTTAATCAAGTGTCTTTTTTGAATTGGGCAAAAGGTGGCGACAATGCTATATCTGCTACCGGAATAATACATTTATTTTCAAATTTTAACAGCTCGAATTTTTCTTGGGATAATACTGCTGATTTCAAATACGGACTTCAAAATACTGACGAATTCGGATTAAGAACTAATCAGGATTTGATTGATATTAATACAAAATTAGGATACAAAGCACTGAAAAGTTTTTATTATAGCGGATTGATTAATTTCAAAAGCCAGTTTGCTCCGGGTTATAAATACCCTAACGATTCTGTTGTTGTTGCACGCTTTTTCGCACCCGCTTATTTAATTACTTCTTTGGGATTTGATTATAAACCGAATGACAAGTTTTCTCTTTATTTATCACCGATGACAGGTAAATTTATTTTTATAAACGATACGAAAATTGCAGATTTGGGAACTTATACTTCTGAACCTGCCGTTTATGACACATCGGGAAATATTATCAAGAGAGGCAGTACTCTGAAAGCTGATTTCGGTGCATATTTGAGAGTTAATTTCTCAATGGAATTAATGAAAAATATTGTTTGGAAATCAAAGTTGGAACTATTCAATAATTTTACTGACAAAATAATTAACAACAGGTCTAATATTGATGTAGATAACGAAAACTCAATCGAGATGAAAGTAAATGAATATATTACCACCAATATTATGCTACATTTTATTTATGACCACGATATAAAAATTCCTATTTACGAGAAAGTTAAAGGTAAAAAAACTCAAATTGGTGTTGGTCCGAGATTGCAATTAAATGAAGTCATTGGAATAGGTATTAAATATTCGTTTAAATAGAATTGGAATTGTTAGGATAATGATTGACTTGATGATGTCTTTTTAGAATATTTTATCACTTTTTCGCTCAATAAATTCATCTACAAAATCAAGTTTTAGTTCTTTGCTGTCGAAGTAAGCAAAAGTTGGTTTAGGATTTAACCAATCACCCAAATCAACGAAAGTTCCTTTTCCCAATTTCTTGTATGTAGCTTTATGTCTATGTCCGACGACAACATAATCCACACCTGTATTAATTTGTGCTATTGCAAAATCTTCCATACCATCGTTTTCACCCCAATCTTTTGTTCCTGTGTATTGACGGCTTTTTTTAGAAGACGACATTGCAAGTTTTATTCCCAAATCGGGATGAATCCAAGAGTAAATCCATTGAGCGAATCTGTTTCTCAAAATCATTTTTAGTATTTTATACCCTACATCTTTGTTGTTTTTGCCGTCCCCGTGGGATATATAAAACTTTTTACCATTGAACTCTCTGATAATATCTTGTTTATAAATAGGTATATCCAATTCTTCTTCAAAAAAAGTTTTATGCCCAAAGTCGTGATTCCCCATTAAATATTCGATTCTTATCCCTTTGAGTCTCAATTCTTTTAAAGCCGCCAAAGTTCTGTAAAAATATTTTGGTGTAACTGTTGCATATTCAAACCAATAATCAAACAAATCACCAACAATAAACAAAGTCTCGCAATCCTTTTCTATTATAGAAAAAAATTCCAAAAGTTTGTTTTCGCGAGCAATATTATTTTCACGGCTAAACAATCCGAGATGAATATCTGAAATAAAATATATCATAATTTTAAACTATTTATTTATTACCTGAAATAATTTTTGTAAATTTCATAAATTCTTATCAGAAAATAATAAATTTTTTGTAATAACGTGAAAATAAAGA
>CAZVPQ010000073.1:0-8574 GCA_964628675.1 uncultured Hyphomicrobiales bacterium
CTACTCAAGATATTATTAGTCCTTAAGGAGATATTCACAGCATTCCTACTACTTTTATTAAAGATAAAAAAGGCAATATTGTTGAAAAAATTGTAGGAGCAAGACGTAAAGCAGATTTCCTAAAGTCAATTAACCGGGCGATGAAATAATAAGTCTATTTAATAGAGCTATAAGAGATTATCATTATTTTAATAATAATCTCTTTTTTTTTCTGATTTGATAAATTACAAAAAAAATTGACAACATAATGATTACATCAAAATATTTTAATTAATTTTGTGTTTTAGTTTTTTTTAGATTTGTTATATAAAATATTAAAATAGAAAAAATGAATGATTTAAGAAGGTATTTCTCATAAATAAATTATTATTAACAATAAAAGATTAAATTATGGATTCATTTATCATTTACTTAATTCCAATTTCAGCAGTAATAGCATTACTATTTACTATGTGGAAATCTGCATGGGTTAGTAAGCAGGACTCCGGCAATGAGAAAATGGTTAATATTGCGACTCATATTCAAAAAGGAGCTATGGCTTTTTTGAAAGCAGAGTATTCCAAAATCGCAATTTTTGTAATTGTTGTTGCAATTTTATTAGCAATTCAAGGAGCAAGTTCAGATAATTCAAGTTGGTTGGTCGCTGTTTCCTTTATACTCGGAGCTTTTTCTTCCGCTTTAGCTGGTTATATCGGTATGAAAGTAGCTACAAAATCCAATGTACGAACAACTAATGCCGCTCGTAAAGGGCTTAACGATGCTTTAGTCATCGCATTCAATGGTGGTTCCGTTATGGGTATGGGTGTTGTTGGATTAGGCGTTCTCGGATTAAGTGTTCTTTTTATCATATATGCAAATGCTTGGGGATATGATTCTGTTGATTCATTGACTAAGATAGTTACTGTTGTTACCGGATTTTCTTTTGGAGCTTCATCTATTGCTTTGTTTGCAAGAGTTGGTGGTGGAATTTATACAAAAGCCGCTGATGTTGGGGCAGATTTAGTTGGAAAAGTTGAAGCAGGTATCCCTGAAGATCATCCTTTGAATCCTGCCACTATCGCTGATAATGTTGGTGATAATGTTGGTGATGTTGCCGGTATGGGTGCAGATTTATTTGAATCCTACGTAGGCTCCATTATCGGTACAATGGTATTGGGATCTGTTTTCTTTAATTTACCTGAATTTTCAAATACTTTATTTGGAGGTTTATCAGCTGTGATTTTACCTTTGATGATAGCCGGTGCAGGAATTATTGTTTCTATCCTTTGCACATTTTTAGTTAGAGTTAAAGAAGGTGGAAACCCGCAAATGGCGTTAAACAAAGGTTCTTATTCAGCCGGAATTATTATGATAATTGTTTCTTATTTTCTTATTAAATGGATACTACCTGAAAGTTGGCATATTGAAAGTGATTTATATACTATGACTATAACATCTAATGGAGTATTTCTTTCAACAATTATTGGTTTAATTGCCGGTCTTGGTATTGGAGCTGTTACAGAATATTATACAGGTTTAGGCAAACCACCTGTCAGAAAAATTGTACAACAATCTTTAACAGGAGCTGCAACAAATATTATTGCAGGATTAGGTACAGGTATGATGTCAACAGCAATTCCTGTCTTATTAGTTGGTTTTGCAATTATGGGTGCTTATCATTTTGCAGGACTTTATGGTATAGCAATCGCCGCAGTTGGTATGCTTGCTACAACAGGAATTCAATTGGCTGTAGATGCTTATGGTCCTGTTGCAGATAATGCAGGTGGAATAGCCGAGATGGCTGAATTACCTCCCGAAGTTCGTGAGCGTACAGATATGCTTGATGCTGTTGGTAATTCTACTGCCGCTATTGGCAAAGGTTTTGCAATCGGCTCTGCCGCATTGACGGCATTAGCATTGTTCGCTGCATATATGACTGCGGCACACATTGATGTCATTGCAATTTCCAGACCTGATGTTATGGCAGGTTTATTCTTTGGTGGTATTATGCCATTCGTATTTTCTGCTTTAGCAATGGGAGCCGTTGGTAAAGCCGCAATGTCTATGATTCAAGAAGTTAGAAGACAATTTACTTCTATCCCGCAATTAAAAGCCGCTCTTGAATTAATGAAAAAACATGGTGATGAACCTGTTGATAAATGGTCTGCCGATGAGCAAAAGACTTTTCACGAAGCCGATGGTAAAGCTGAATATGAAAAATGTGTTGCTATTTCAACTCAAGCCGCTATTAAACAAATGGTATTACCGGGGCTTCTCGCAGTTATAGTACCTGTCTTTGTTGGATTTGTTTTCGGACCGAAAACATTAGGTGGCTTACTTGCCGGTGTTACGGTAACCGGTGTTTTGATGGCTATTTTCCAAGCTAATGCAGGCGGTGCTTGGGACAATGCAAAGAAAATGTTTGAAGCTGGTGTTGAAATTAATGGTAAGAAATATTATAAAGGTTCGGAACCTCATAAAGCCGCTGTTGTTGGCGATACTGTCGGCGACCCGTTTAAAGATACATCAGGACCTTCAATCAATATTTTAATTAAATTGATGTCAATAGTTTCACTTATATTAGCACCATTGTTTTTGTAAATGAAATTAATATTGTTATTATTAAAGACTGCCTCAAACAAGGCAGTCTTTTTTTTAAAACAAACTCTGCTCTTTTAAAAGAATTTTCTTCAGAAATGTTTTCCTGTGAATTGGAGTAATACCATTTTCTTTAATTGCTTCATAATGCTTTTTTGTACCATAACCTTTATGTTTACTAAATAGATAATCGGGATAATTAACATCAGCATTTTCAATCATCCATCTATCCCTCGTTACTTTTGCAATTATTGATGCAGCGGCAATTGACAAACTTTTTGAATCACCTTTGATTACTGTTTTATATGGAATACCGTTATTTTTGAAATAATTGCCGTCAATTAACAAAAAATCAGGTTTTGGTGTCAGGTTATTGATTGCTTGATGCATTGCTTCTTGAGTTGCTTGCAAAATATTTATCTCGTCTATTCTGTAATTATCAATTATCCCGATACCAACACTTATTGCATTATTGAAGACAACATCATATAATGTATCACGCTTCTTAGCACTCAGTTTTTTCGAATCATTTACGCCGAAATCAGTATTAATAAAATCACTCTTTAATATTACTGCCGCCGCTACCACAGGACCGGCTAAAGCACCTCTCCCCGCTTCATCAATACCTGCAACAATCTTTCCTAATTTGAAAATCTCCTTTTCAAATTCAAAATCAGGCATATTTAATTCATTTTTCATTTTCATAATTAACATTACTTTTTAATTCAAAACTAATAATTTGAATTAAATAATTGCTATTTTTATATTCTTCATTTTTTTCATTAAAATATGCTTTGACAAATTCATTTTTATTTGAACATCCATTGTATTTCTCCCTCCAATATTTTTGGAAATTCCAGTATTTCAATCTTCAATTAATTTCAAAAACTCGTTTCTTAAATTGAATTCCTCAAGTAATAATCCTCGCATAACAGATGTAACCATTAAGGATTCAGCTTCTGAGCCTTTGACTCCTCTGGCTATCATACAATAATGTTTTGCCTTGATTACTACTCCTAAAGCCTTCGGGTGAATCAATTCCTCAATATAATCTGCAATTTGCTCACCCAATTCTTCTTGGATTTGACCCCGTCGAGCAAACCAATCCACTATTCTGCTAAGCTTTGATAAACCTAAAACATACTCTCCGGGAATATAACCAATAGCACACCTGCCCGAAATAGGTTGCCAATGATGAGAGCAAACAGACATCACCTCAATACCCTTGCTTATAATCAATTCATCAACTTTTTTTCTATTTGGGAAAATCGTCATAGAAGGAGCTTCCGTATATCTACCAATAAACAACTCATTAATAAACATTTTTGCAACTCTAAGGGCTGTCTTTGCATTATTAGGGTCATTCCTCGATATGCGCAAAACATCCATTACTTCTATCAATTTCTCCTCTAATCTCGGTATCATAGCTTGGCGTTCTTCTTCGGAAATCGGCATATTGCCATTTGCATCAAACAACAATTCTCCAAGTGAATTATGTTTTGGATACTCAATTGCATTATTCAATTCTGCTATCAATTTACTATTATTAATATGTGCGTGTTCCATAATTAAACTCAAATTAATCCAAATTATATTTCTTTATTTTAACTTCACCACCGAAATATTCGCAATAGCTGTCTTCGGTCTCGTATATTTTAATTGCATGAAGAGAATCTTTTGGAAGTTTGTCCTTCAAAATATTCCAGAAAATCACACATAGATTCTCAACAGTCGGAATATATCCCTTAAGAAAGTCCACATCAAAATTCAAATGCTTATGGTCAACCTTGTTTATTATCTCATTAGTAATTATTCTCTTTAATTCTTTTAAATCTATAACATATCCGGTTTTTGGATTAGGCAATCCTTTGATAGTTACTTCAAGATAATAGTTATGCCCATGACCGTAAAAATTATTGCATTTATCAAAAACTTCTTCGTTCTTTTCTTCTGAAAATTCAGGGTTAAATAATCGATGTGCCGCGGAAAACATCACTCTTTTTGTTATATATAGCATTTTACCTCTTATTGAATAGCTTAATAATTTTATTTCTATTTAATATAAGTCGTTTTTATTAGTAAATAATTTTATTATAAACCCCAATTAATCAAGCCGTATCGAAATAATTCGGATTTTCTTTGTATTGCTTGATAATTTCTTTCCTCAATAAAATATTCTCAGTCTTTTTAAGTTTCGGGTCATCATCAATAATACTTTCCGCTTCCTTACGGGCAATCTCAATAATCTTAGTATCGTTGACAATATCAATAAATCTGAAAGAAGGCAATCCGGCTTGTCGAGTTCCCATCAAATCTCCCGGACCCCTTAACTTCAAATCAACTTCTGCAATTTTAAATCCGTCATCAGTCTCTTCCATAGTCTTTAATCTGACAATTACTGCTTTTCTATCGCTTATGTCAGATTTATTTTTCCGTATTTCATATTGAAAATTATCCTTTGTATTTAAAAAACAATATGACTGCTCCGAACCTCTCCCTACTCTACCTCTTAATTGATGCAGTTGCGACAAACCGAAACGTTCTGCGTTCTCTATCAACATAATTGTTGCATTTGTAACGTCAATTCCAACCTCAATTACAGTTGTGGCTACTAAAACATCAAATTCTTTATTAAGAAATGATTTCATTGCATCTTCTTTTTCATACCAAAACATTTGCCCGTGCAACAACCCGCATTTGAATTCTTTGAAAACATCATTTTTTATTTTCTCGAATTGTTCCGTAGCCGCTTTCAATTCCAGCTTATCGGATTTCTCTACCAAAGGATAAACTATATATGCCTGTTTTCCTTCTTTCAATTGATCTTTAATAAAATCATAAACACTTGGCATTTGATTTTCAAAAACAACTTTTGTTATAATTGGCTTTCTATTTTTAGGTTTTTCATTTATTATCGAAATATCCAAATCTCCATATGCTGTTAAAGACAGTGTCCTCGGTATAGGCGT
The DNA here is from genome assembly GCA_964628675.1 of uncultured Hyphomicrobiales bacterium. Classification (GTDB taxonomy): domain Bacteria; phylum Bacteroidota; class Ignavibacteria; order Kapaibacteriales; family UBA2268; genus CAZVPQ01. The sequence continues at coordinate 5,547 of CAZVPQ010000073.1, forward strand.
TGCGGACATAACAATTATATGTGGTACTAAGCCCTCCGAATTAGATTGCTTGCCTAATTCCATCAATTGAGACCTCTGAGCTACTCCGAATCTATGCTGCTCGTCAATTACAATCAATCCTAAATTATTATAAACAATATCGCTCTGAAACATTGCATGCGTACCGACAATGATATTAGCTTTGCCCTCGCTGATTTCTTCAAGTATTTTCCTGCGAACTTTGACCCTTTGACCACCAAGAAGCTGAACTATGTCAATATCCATATCTTTAAGAAAATTTGATAAAGAATGATAATGTTGTTCTGCTAAAATCTCTGTCGGCACCATTAATGCAGTTTGACAACCATTATCTATTGCCATTAACATCGAAAGAATTGCAACTATTGTTTTCCCCGAACCTACATCACCTTGTAATAGTCTGTTCATTGGTTTACCACTCTGCAAATCTTCTGCAATTTCACGCAAAACTTTTTTCTGGTCTCTTGTTAATTCAAAAGGCAAACTATCTACTAATTCTCTTGCTCTTTGGCTTTTAGGATTAATCAAATAACTCTTTTCCACAGTCTTAATTTTCTTCCTTTTTGCTATTAGCATTAACTCAAAAAATAAAATTTCTTCAAATTTCATTCTCTTTTTAGCAATGCTTACATCTCTAAAAGTCTTTGGAAAATGTAAATTCCTTATAGATTCTCTTCTATCGGGCAAATGATATTTTTCAATAATATAATCGGGCAATGTTTCTTTTACGCTATCAATTACTTTATCCAAAACAATTGACATAGCTTGTCTTAGAATCTTCATAGATATTTTTGCATTCTTAAAACTCTGTGGCAATCGATAAACAGGCAAAATACCGCCGGAACTTATTAAAGTAGCATCGTCGCTGTCGAATTTCTCAATTTCGGGGTGTGTAAATTGAATTCGATTGTAACTTAATTCCGGTTGCCCACTGACAATTATAGTTTGACCTTCTTTATATATTTTTGAGAAATAATCGACATAGCTCCAAAAAACAATCATCGCACTTCCTTTGCCATCGCTAATTTTAAGCTTCAGCATTTTCTTATTAGCTCTAATTCTTCTCTCTTCTTTATCAACTATCTGACCAATGACAGTTACTTCAGTTCTCAAATTCGAGAAATTAAATTCATCATCAAGACTAATACTGTCAACCTGTCTTAATTTTACTTCAAGAGCTTTAATAGAATCAACCCTGTCTCTATGTATATAATCACGCGGGAAAAAGTTCATTAAATCATAAGCAGAAGAAATACCTTCTTTTGCTAATGCTTTTGCTCTGAAAGGTCCTATACCTTTTACAAATTGAAGTTCGCTAATATTTTCGTCTTTTGTTTCTGACATAACTTGCAATAATAAAACAACATCTTGTTTATAGATTAAGAATTTCTCCTAAGTTTTAATCTATTTTTTCTTATATTTCAATATTAATTATTTTTGATATTCTAAAATAGGAAATATTATGGAAATTCTCGATGGAAAATATGTCAGTAATAACGATAAAAATCTATATGTCAAAATATTGGGTGAAGGAAGTCCCGCTGTTGTTATTGAGCCTAACTGGGGATCTTTGTCGGTCGAATGGGAAGATATCCAAAGAGAATTAGCCAAACATACAACCGTTATTTCTTACGATAGAGCAGGTTATGCGGAAAGTCCCGTTGCCTCCAATCCTCGCTCAAGTATGCAAATAGCTACTGAATTATACACTATTCTTATGAATTCGGGTATTAAAGGTCCTTATATTCTTGTTGGTCATGCAGGTGGTGGATTATATGTTCAACATTTTTTGAAACTATTTGCTAATGAAACGGCAGGGCTCGTTCTCGTAGATTCAATTTCTCAAAACGACTTGGCTTTTGATGAATTGGACGCTCCTAAATATCAAGAGATTATGTCCGTTAAAACTCAAATAAATAATTTGAATAGATTCGCCGATATGAAAAAAGAAGAGTTCGAATCTGTTGTTATACCATTGCTTGAACAAATTTATCAGAAATATCCCGATTACTTGAAACATTCATTTGTTGCTTATCAATCCGACCAAACTTTTTATAAAACAGTTGTTAATGAGTTAAAAGAAAGAAAAATCAGTTTTGAACATTTCAAACAACTTAGTTTGTTTACAAATATTCCCGTGATTGTGCTTTGTCATGACTATGAAATTATGATAGAATTAACTAAAAACTTGGGACTCCCCGAAGAAGAAGCAAGAATAGTAGAGGAACTTTGGTTGGAAAATAGCAAAGACTTAATGAATTTATCAACCGATTCCGAATTTAGAATCATAAAAGATTCAACTCATAATATTCATATTGATAAGCCAAAAGCCGTTATAGATGCTGTTTTAGATGTTATCAAAAAAATTGAGAATGAATAAAATTTGCAAAATCATCTATTTCTTTCTTCGGGTTAAGATCTGAATCTCGATTCTTCTATTTTTTTGTCTTCCTTTCAGAGTAACATTTCTTGCGATAGGATAGCGACAACCTAAGCCATTTGCAAATACTCGTTTTTTGGATATATTTTTACTTATAATATAATATCGTGCTTCGTTAGCTCTTTTTTCCGACATATTTTGTGTCTGCTTGAGTCCGCTGTAACTGTCGGTATGTCCTACAATTGTAATAAAAGCATTTGGATGAGCTTTCAAATAAAGAACGGCTTTATCAAAATATTTTCTCATTTTGCGAGTAAGTCTGAAATCGGTAGCATTCTTGAAATGTAATGTTTTTTTAAGTTCAAACCCTACAAATGAACTATCGGACTTTTTGGAACTGTGTCTTTGCTTTTTCGATTTCACAGATGCTTGGCTTGCACTATCAATTATCGGTGCATTTTCTTCCGCTTTAATATTTTGTTGTGCTAATATAGAATCTAAATATAATGGAGTTAGATTCTTCTTTACTATTTTATTAGCATTTGTAGAATCAAGTGATTTCTTCAAACTTAGAGAGTCTATTTTATTTGTCGATTTTAATACAAAGTTAATACCGCTAACGAAATCACC
>CAZVPQ010000074.1:0-8572 GCA_964628675.1 uncultured Hyphomicrobiales bacterium
TTTTCTATTATTTTCAATCTATATATTAATAAAACCATAATAAATTATTAACTTTGTTGTTTTATAATATGAAATTTTATAATTTATTGAGAGTTTTTAGATGAGACAATCAGAATATTTTATTCCGACATTGAAAGAATTAGCTTCCGATGCACAAATTCCGTCGCATCAATTGATGTTAAGAGCGGGATTAGTCCGCCAATTGAGTGCCGGAGTTTTTTCTTTTTTGCCATTAGGATATAAAGTAATCAAAAAAATCGTTGAGATTTTACGTGAAGAAATGGATGCCATCGGTGGACAGGAATTTTTATTGCCTGCTTTAAATCCGATTGATATTTGGGAGCAAACGAATAGGGTAGAGGCAATGGGTGATGTAATGTTCCATATCAAAAACCGTGAAGGCTTGGTTTTGGCTCCTACTCACGAGGAAATTATTACTTTTCACGCAAAGCAAAGTATTAGTTCTTATAGGGATTTGCCTCAGATTTGGTATCAAATTCAAAATAAATTCAGAAATGAGCCTCGCCCCAAATCCGGAGTTTTAAGAGGCAGACAATTTACAATGAAAGATTCTTATTCTTTGGATAAATCTTGGGAAGAATTGGATATTAGCTATCAAAAACATTATGAAGCATACAAAAGGATTTTCGATAGATGCAATATTAAATTCTTTGTTGTTGGGGCTTCCAGTGGTGCTATGGGAGGCAGACAATCTCAAGAATTTATGGTAGAATCCGATGCAGGCGAAGATGTTTGTGCTGTTTGTGATGAATGTGGCTATGCCGCTAACTTGGAAATTGCAAATTCCGGTGTTGATTTAGTTGGCAGAATTGATTCCAATGATGAAGTAGAAGAATTTGCTACTCCTAATGCAAAAACGATTAACGATTTGATTGAACAATTCGGTATTCCGGAGGAAAGGTGTGCCAAATCCGTTGTCTATATGGTCAAAGACGAACCTATATTGATTTTTATGCGTGGCAATGACGAATTGAACGAATCCAAACTTGAAGCGGTTTTGGGTACGAATAATTTCAGACCGGCTGTGCCCGAAGAACTAATTAAATTTACAGGTGCCGACCATGGTTCAATAGGACCAATTAATCTAAAATCAAAAATTAGGATTATTACTGATAGTCTTTTGAAAGGGGCAAACGGACTTGTCAGCGGTGCTAACAAAGACGGTTTTCATTTTAAAAATATTGATTTCGATAGAGATGTCAATATAACTGAATTCTACGATTTGAGAACGATAAATGAAGGCGAAAAATGTCCCAAATGCGGGGAAAAATTACGTGTTGTGAAAGCTATTGAATTAGGGCATATTTTCAAATTGGGAACTAAATACTCGGAAGCATTGGGTGCAAATTTCTTAGATGCAGAAGGCAAAGAAAATCCGATAATTATGGGAAGTTATGGAATTGGCGTTGAAAGAATTTTAGCTTGCTATTTGGAACAAAATTATGATGACAACGGTATAATTTGGAAAGCACCAATAAGTCCATTTGATATTCACTTAATAGGCTTGAATATTGGGAAATTTGAGATTGTAAATAATGCTTGCGAAAAGATTTATAAAGATTTGACTGATGCGGGATTTGATGTTTTATATGACGACCGTAATGAATCTGCAGGAATAAAATTTAATGATGCCGATTTGATTGGTATTCCTATTCATGTTATCATTGGCAAGAAAAACATTGAACAAGGGAATATTGAAATCAAAATTAGGCAAAACGGAGAAAGATCTGTTGTCAAAGCTGAAGACCTTATTCCGAAAATCAAAGGAATTAATATATAGATTGTTATGGAAAACCAAAAAGTTGCTGATTTGCATATCCATTCAGTTTTTTCTGATGGGATTCTCACCTTAGATGAGATATTCCTGAAAGCTAAAAATGTTGGATTGTCAGCAATCAGTATTACAGATCATGATACTGTTGCTCATTGTTACGAAGCTATGTCTTTAAAAGACAAATATTCAATTGATTTTATTACGGGAATTGAGATTTCTTGTTTTGAAGATATTAAGGAATATCATATTCTCGGATACGATTTTGACCCTGACAATAAAAATTTGAAAAAACACGTAGATGAATTTAAACATTATCGTTATATACGTGCAGTAGCAATATTAGAAAAATTAAATAATCTTAACAAACCCATTAAAATTGATGATGTGCTTAGAATAGCAGGCATAGCACCGATTATTAGACCTCACATAGCTCAAGCTATGTTGGAAGCAGGTTATGTTAAATCTGTAAAAGAAGCTTTTAGGATTTACTTAGGTGATTGGAAACCCGCTTATGTTCCTAAGAAAAAATTTACGGTGGAACAAGCGATTAAACTTATTAATGATGCCGGAGGCGTTGCTTCATTGGCGCATCCTGCTTTGTTTGTTACGCAAGATGAATTATATACAATTATTCAAAAGGGAATTGACGGAATAGAAACTTGTCATCCTCTGCACGATGAAAATTTAGAAAAATATTATCATTCCATAGCAAGTCAATATTGGCTTTTGGAAACAGGCGGTTCGGATTATCACGGAACAAGAGATTATGACGAATATAATTTTGGACATTGTACAGTACCTTATTCAATTTTTGAATCGATTAGGTATCATTCAGGTTGATTTAATTGTTAGGTTAAACTTATGATAATCAAAGTAGTTGCTGATTTGTTAATATTTAATTCAAATTAATATTACTATATAGCAATATGGTTTTAAAAAAATCGTCAATATATTTAAAATAAATTTGATATATAAACGATATAAATTATTAACTAATTTAGGAATTTGGAAATGGAACAAACATCACGAGTAATAGTTTTTTCGACTCCGACGTGCCCTCATTGCACAACGGCGAAAAGATATTTGAAACAGAATAGAATTAGGTTTAAAGATATTGATGTTTCAAAAGACCAAAGAGCGGCAAAGGATATGGTAAGAAGGACAGGGCAAATGGGTGTGCCTGTTATTATGATAAACAATAAACCCATTGTTGGGTTTGATAAACAAAAAATTAACCATTTGTTAAATATTAAAAATTGAGGTGTTATATGAAATTAAAACCAATTGATGACAGATTACTAATTGAACCTGCAGAAGCAGAAAGTACGACAGCCGGAGGTATTATTATACCCGATACTGCAAAAGAAAAACCGATGATGGGAACAGTTATAGAAATTGGTACCGATGATGAAATTAAAGAATTATTCAAAATCGGCGACAAAGTTCTTTTTGCTAAATATGGTGGTGAAGACATTACTATAGATAATAAAGAATATAAAATTGTTCAGAGGACTGATATTCTCGCTAAAGTTGAAGATTAATTAACTTTAAATATTCTTTTTTGAAAGATTCCATAATTTTATTTTGTGGAATCTTTTTTTTTTGCTAAATTCAATTTTCTTTTTAATGCGAGATTATAATGAAAATAGTTACTATTATTATTAGTTTATTTCTTTTGCAAATAAATTTTCTTTATACTAAAACATATAGAGTAGGTCCGACACGAGAATATAAAGTGCCGAGTTCGGTAATGAATTTGGTCCATGACGGTGATTCGGTTTTAATTGATGCCGGAATATATTCCGGTGATGTTGGCGTTTGGAGAGCAAATTACTTAACTTTAATCGGTGTTGGCGGCGGCTTTGCACATCTTAAAGCCGCAGGGAAATCAGCTGAAAGAAAAGCTATTTGGGTTATCAAAGGCGATAGTGCCGTAGTCGAAAATATTGAATTCTCGGATTGCAAAGTTGAGGATAAAAACGGTGCGGGTATTAGATTGGAAGGCACGGATTTGGTGGTCAATCATTGCTATTTCCATAATAATCAAGACGGCATTTTATTAGGCAAGAATTTGGAAAGTGAAGTAATAGTAAGATTTTCCGAGTTTTCGTATAGTGGAAACGGACAGGGTTTTACTCATAATATTTATATCGGCAATATTAAAAAATTTGTTTTTGAGTTTTGCTATACTCATCATGCAAACAAAGGACAAACGATTAAAAGCAGGGCAGAGGAGAATATTATTAGATATAATCGAATTATGGATACTTGGGACGGTGTCTCCAGTATACTGATTGATTTGTCCAATGGTGGCGAATCTTATATCATAGGTAATGTTTTGATGCAAGGACCTAATGCCGAAAACAGCAGAATGATAACTTACGGCAAAGAAGGATTAAAAAACAAAATCAATAATATCTATATTGTAAATAATACTTTTGTTAATTATCGCCATAGTGCTAAATTTTTAGATATTGTTGACGGAACGAATTATGTATATTCAACTAATAATATTTTTGCCGGCGGAGGTAGTTTTATTCTTCCTGCGGGTGCTGATTCCATAAATAATATGCAGTATCAAAATATTTCAGATATGTTTTTTGTTGAACCGGACAGTTTGAATTATCATTTAAGCAGTTATTCTCCTGCAATTGATGCGGGGCAATCTCCAAAAAATATAGCAACCTTAGATTTAACACCTTTATATGAGTATGTTCACCCCCTTTCAAGTAAAAATAGATTTAAAGACAATCAAATTGATTTAGGAGCTTTTGAATATCAACAACCTATTGATGTTGCAGAAGAAAAGCAGGTAACAAATTTATCTGTTTATCCTAATCCTTTTAACAGCTTTTGTAAAATTCAAGAGGAAGACTATACACAAATCGAAATCTATGATATTATAGGAAATGAAGTTGCTTCATTCAATAATAAATCACAATCAAATGGAAACGGCATTTCTTGGTATCCTGATTCAAAACTCAATGCAGGAATTTACTTTATTAAAGTAAAAAATAATCAAAACATAGAAATTAGAAAAGTCATCTATTTAAAATAATTTCTTTAATTCAAAATCATAAAATATGCCGAAAATGCTTGATATGTCTATCTTTTTAATATTCATATCTTCTTGATACATCCAGTATAAAGTTAGACTTTGTCTTTTGAAGGTTGGAATATCAAAACCGAGATAAAACCTATATTTTGTTGCTCTATCTGTATATTTCAGATTATTGATTAAGTAAAATAACTCTAATGCTACATAAGGTTTAAACCACATTTTTGACTTATTATATTTAATAGATATTTTATTTCGAATATACTCTTCATTTCTTTTCTTCGGTATGAATTTTTTAAAATATCTCAATCTATACAACAGCTTAAAAGACTTTATGTTTTTATCAAAATATAAATTTGCATAAAAATTATTTTGCCATTTGTTTTCATTATTCCGATAACGATAAGTTGTAGAAAATTTCATCCATTTTGTAATACGATAATAAACGGAAAAATCCGTAATATGCCATTTCAACAAGCTGTAATTGTTTTCATATCTCAATTGTTGTTCTAATTCAATCCCGAATTTCTTTACAATTGGCACATCAAGGCTAATTCCAGTCCATATTTCTTTGTCTCTTGTTTGTGCAATAATCTTTAATGAAGATACACAGAACAAGATAATATATATAGAAATAATTATTTTTATTTTCATTTTGAATAAATCCTTATTCTCCGTCGTAAGGGCTGTCATCAATATCGTCACCAGTATTATCATAATAATAAATTTTAATACGTGCAGTATCACGCATAAAATCTATTCTTCCGATTTCAAATCTGTTGATTTTCAAACCCGTCCTTTGACTTAAATCTTCAAGTAATTGCTGATGATTTTCAGGTTTGATTAAATCTATTTTTTCATATATAATTATTTTTGATGCTTCGTTTAAGATGAACTTCTTTTCAAAAACATAAATAGTGATGATAATAATAACATTAGTAAAAACCATTATTTCATAACCGGTTTCAATATTTGTTAGAGCATTAAAAATCGCTAAACTTATTGAAATAAAAATATATGTCATATCTTTTATTGGAATTTGCTGAGTTCTATATCTAAGGATTGAAAATACGGCAAAAATACCAAATGCAAATCCAATTGTAAGTTGAACGCTTTGAAGCAGATAACATACGGAAAATACTATGATGTTTATGAGCAATAATGAAAATAAAATATTGCTATTTCTTCTAACTTTAAAGTAAATAAGTTTTGCAACTATGAAAATTACTATAAAATCAAAAACTAACCTTACTAAAAATTCTAAAAAAACTGTAACGTTAAAGTTGGTGAATGTTAAAAAACTAAAGTCCATTTTCTTCACTTAATTTATTTATAAATATTATTTTCGATTTAAATCTATTATGCTTAATCTCAGGATTTGTCAATGCAATACCAGTGCAGTATTTACTTAAAGTCATCGGTTTTATTTGGTAATGATTCATAACTTTGGAAAAATCAGTACCAAAAAATATTTTATTTTGCTTGATTTCGGCAACAACTATTTTGTTAAGATTGGAACTACTTTTACCATTTATAAAGGAAATATTGAAATCAAGAGTAATTTTCTCATTTTTTTCTTTATGAACAAGAGTTATTCTTTTGTAGTCAATTTTTAGTTTTGATTGATATTCATTAAGATTAATATTGTAATTATCATTTATGTGATTTTTAAGCTCAGGTTCCAAATAATCGTTATTTTCTAAAAGTTCAAATCTTTTTTTAATTGTCTGGTCTTTATTTGTTTTGTATTTCAATTCGAAAAAAGTGATGTTTGATTCTTGATAATGCCTTCTTCTTATTTTATAGCGGTTCAATTTTCCATTATGATGTAAATGGTATAGTTTGAAATCGGGTGTATCGAAATAAACATTTTTATAGCTGAAAATACGATTATTATTAATTTCCAGAGTATTGTAATTTTTTTGTAATTCTTTTAATACGTTTGGGAATTGTGAAAGTTTAAAAATAAATTTAATATCTTGCCTATCTAATAAATTTTTAGATTCGACTTCTTGCAAAGAAATACTTTGAAAGTCTGAAATGATTGATTCAATATTTGATATTAAATTAATATACATCATGCATTATAGTTATCAATAATAAAATTATGTAGCTATATGCATTCAGTACCTTTAAGAATTCAAACATTATTTAATTATTCAAAAATATCTAAAAAAATCAAATCAAAAAAATAATTTCTTAAATATACATACGGAAAAATCCGCTTGCATAAAGCTAAGTTGCAAAAATAAGAATAATCAATCTAAAAAACACTTGAAATTTGTATAGTTTTTTGAAAAGAAAACATAACTCAGTTATTCAATCCTTTTTTAATTCTTTCCAGTTGTTTTTCTAATTCAAAAATATATGCTTTTTTATCTATGAGCTTTCTAATATCAGCCAAAGATTGTTTGGTTGCTTCTGCCCCTGCTGAAATTATTTCTTTTGCATTTCTGAATTCAATCCAAGAAATATGCCGGACGTTGGGTCTTAGAATTAAATCAGCTTCTTCCAATCTGACCTGTGATAAGTGGAAAGAAGTAATATCTTCAGTTCTATACAAAAGTTCAATTATGTTGTCAGGTGGTTCAATTTGCAAGATACATCTTGTTACATCAACCCCAAGCACCCTGTCAACTCCTAATTCCTTTACTTTTGCCGCAGGAACACTTTCTGATGCACTACCGTCAACTAAAAGTCTATTGCCAATTTTTACAGGTGGGAAAATACCGGGAATAGCGGCGCTGGCTTTTATTATATCACGGAGGCTTCCTTTTGTGAAATGAATCTCTTGCCCTGTAATTAAATCGGTGGCAACAGCCGAGAATTTAATTTTCAACGATTCAATAGGTACATCAGGAAATATAGAGAACATTTCTTCGGTTGTTTCTTCATCAAAAAATGAAGTATGTTGCAATGCTTTAACGACTTTAAGCCTCATTTTAATAAAATCCCAGAAAGAGCTTAAATAATTTTTAAAATTTTCATCTTGATTATCATAAATTCTATCAAATCCATATTTCTTAAATTTGTCTCTATTTAAATTTTCTATGATAAATTCTTCAACCTCTTTAATAGAACCTAAATATGCATACATACCGCCAATTATTGTCCCCATACTACAACCGGTAATAGCAGATATAGCAATATTTTCTTTTTCAAGAACATTTATTACTCCAATATGAGCCAAACCTCTAGCACCGCCTCCGCCTAATGCTAAACCTAATTTTGACATAAAAACCTTAATTATAATTTATTAATTATCATTGAATTAAAAATACAATAATTCAAATATAAAATTAAATTGCTTCTATCCCAAAAAAAGAAGGCAATTATCATTTTTTGATTTTCAATATTTTTTTTAATTCTGAGTTTTTCTAAATCCCAAATATTCAATTCCTACGGAATTTTTTGAAAATTGAAAAATTGATAATTCAAAGATATGTCGAAACTACGTTGCTCTATAACAACAACAATCAAATATACTACAAATATATCGCAACTATGTTGCTGGAATAAATTCTGAATTCTGAATTGCCACGTGCTTTAGCTCGTGGAAAGATTACTAAATTCTACCTCTCTCCCTGCCATCTCCCAAAGGGATAGGATAAAAGTAAGGAGTTTTGAATTGTCATTCTGAACGTAGTCGAAGTGCTAATTAGATTGTCATTCTGAACGTAGTGAAGAATCTCCTCTTAACGATTGAACACATTACAAAA